>CAZSFH010000135.1:0-7809 GCA_964606115.1 uncultured Planctomycetia bacterium
GCCTGGAAACCTTTCTTAACGACGAAGTACAGGGTCTAATTACCATCAGGACGAGCTTGCCTCGACGTGTGAGAACCACCCCGTATTACATCCTGAAGAGCATGAACGATACGAGGCCAACCACCATATTCTCGATCCGGACGACATCGTGGCCAAACTGTACACGTCCGGTACCACCGGGACCCGGAAACCTGTCTCCAAAACACTCAAACAGCTCCAGGAAGAAATCTTCACACTTGAGGAACGCTGGAGTGAACAACTCGGAGACGCCACCATTTATTCGACGGTCTCGCCACAGCATATTTACGGACTCCTGTTTCGGATTCTCTGGCCCCTTTCCGCCGGTCGGACCTTTGACGATCGAACGCTCCTGTATCCGGCCGATCTGGTGGATTACATTCGGGATCAAACGTCCGGCCCGGTAGCCCTCGTGTCCACCCCGGCACACCTGAAACGGTTCGTGAAATACGAACACGCCTCCGACCTCGCCGAACGTGTATGTGTCGTTTTTTCCTCCGGCGGGCGTCTGTCTGAAGAGATCGCCGAACGTGTACGGGAACAGCTCGGGACGTACCCGTATGAAGTGCTTGGTTCCACGGAAACGGGCGGTGTGGCCTGGCGAACACAAGAGGATCGGAAAGCTCTCTGGAAACCGTTCGATCCGGTGGAAGTCCGAGATTCAGGGACGCTGGAGGTCCGTTCCCCTTTTGTTTCGACCGGGCACGAAACGGGTTGGGAATCCATGGGGGACCAGGTGGAGATTCTCGAGGACGGATTTCGTCTCGGCCCCAGGTCGGACCGGGTGGTGAACATCGCTGAAAAACGCCTTTCCCTGCCTGAACTGGAAGAAAAGCTGGAGGGCCTTGAGGATGTTCAACATGCAGCCGCCCTCGCTCTCGAAGAACCATCGGAGACGGCAAACCGTAAAGTCCTATCAGCAGCAGTCGTTCTTTCGGAACAGGGAAAACAAGTAAAATCCGATGGGGGTGTACAGGATCTTAAACAGCTCCTTCGAAAAAAACTACGCCAGTCCATGGATCCCGTAACCATACCCCGACGCTGGCGGTTTGTTCAGGAACTTCCTCGTACCGCCCAGGGCAAAGTGCCACGGGACCAGCTGGAGCAGCTCTTGACGAAACAAAAGGCTTCCGATTAAACCTCAACGCTCTTTTGAACATGTTGTTACCCTGACTCCTTACAGTTGATAACTCATGAGACAGCCTGATACGAAAAGATCTCAGGTCACCGGAGAAGGAGTTTGTATCGAACTCCGCGTGCCGGAACACCTGGACTTCACCGAAGGCCATTTTCCCGATCATCCGATTGTTCCGGGTGTCGTCCTGCTTGATTGGGCCCGGGACCTCGCAGTTCAACACCTGTCCTGTCCGCCCGAGCTTTCGGAAGTGCTTCGGACGAAATTTAAATATCCTCTTCAACCTGGAGACGACTGCACCCTGGAATTAACCTGGAACGATAAGAAGAACAGGCTATCGTTTGCGTATACAAAAGGGGACAACACCGTTGCAAAAGGTCGTTTGATCATGGTCAGTGCATAAAGGATCATCCTTGGACAGACCGGATCTGAAAAGGTGTTGTACGCTTCAGGATGCGTTTCTTTGTGTAAACTTCGTCAGACCGTCCCGCTCAAGAGGAACTGAGCGCAGGTAGCTATTCAGATGAAAAGCTGGTAAAAGTGATTCATCTTCGTTTTAACAGGTCATCTGCTCAATTTCTCATTGACGATCTTGTCAACGTCCGACACCATGAATCCGGTACTTCTTATACCCATTTACAACCACGGTGAACCTTTCAAACAGCTGATCCGGGATCTCTGCGATTTCGATCTTCCCGGGATCATCGTGGACGACGGAAGTGACCGGAAAACGAAAGAAATCCTGGACGATATTGAAGACAAACTTGAAGGCTACGATCTCCTTCGTCTCGAGGAAAATACCGGAAAGGGAAAAGCACTTAAAACGGGTCTGGAATACGCCGAGGAAGAAGGATACTCCCACGCTATTCAGATCGACGCGGACTATCAGCACGATCCGAGTGACATTCCAAAGTTCCTTTCGCTCGCCCGATCCTCCCCGGACGCTCTGATTCTCGGCACGCCCTGCTACGACGATTCAGTTCCATTTTCACGATACTACGGCCGAAAACTGAGCCGGGTCTGGGTATGGATTGAAACCCTGTCCACCACCATCACCGATCCGCTGATTGGCTATCGCTGTTACCCCATCGAGCGAACGGTCAAATTGATCCGGAACGCTTATATCGGAAACCGGATGGAATTCGAACCCGAAATCGCCGTGCGTTTTTTCTGGGACGGAGGCCCGATTGAAACGATCGAAACCCCTATTTCGTACGATCCGGACAACGCTTCTCACTTTCATATGTTTTATGATAACCTCCGGATTTCCTGCATGCACTGCCGGCTGTTTTTCGGAATGCTGTTTCGATCTCCCTTTCTTCTGAAAGACCGATTGACCGCTTCGTCATGACCCGTGATTCGGACTGGACAAAACCGGAGGAACGAGGGAATCTTACCTTTTTTCAGCTTCTGCTGGACCTGCACGATAGGAACCTGATCCAGCCATGGATGGTCAAACTCCTTCGGTATCCCATTATCACCTATTTCTTCCTGACGGACCGCGCCCGGCGATCCAATTCTCGGAATTACTTTGACCACCTGTACTCTTCCGAAAAAGGTCGAAATGCATTGGGACACGAACCATCCTGGTGGGATACGTACAAACATTTCCTTGAATTTGGACGCTGTACATTTGATCGATTTGCGCTATGGCTCGGATACCGGGACCGATACACGATTGAACGAAAAGGAGCCGACGTATTTTATTCCAGTCTCGAATCAGATCAGGGAGCGATATTGCTATCCTTTCACGTAGGTAATTTTGACCTTATGCGGTACCTGGCAGTGGAGAGAGACGTGACCGTTAACGTAATTGCTTACTGGGACAATTCGCCGAACGTCAATCGGCTTCTGGAACAAATTGAACCGTCCACCTACCTGAATATCATCGAGGTCGATCCATCGGAACCAGCCTCCATGCTCGAGCTTCAAAAATGTATTAATCGGGGCGAATTTATTGCGATTCTCGGAGATCGAAAGAGCGTCGGAGCATCTTCACGAACCGTTCCGGTTTCTTTTCTCGGTGAACAAACCCGGCTTCCAAAAGGTCCTTACATCCTCTCTCACGTTCTTGATTGCCCCCTCCTCCTTACCTACACGATCCGTACAGGTCCGGACACCTATCGGATTCACGTGAAGCGGTTTGCGAAACGCATCGAACTTGATCGAAATAACCGAGAAGAGCAAATTCAACATCACGCACAGAAGTACGCACGAATCCTCGAGGAAGTGTGTTATCATGTTCCATACCAATGGTTCAACTTTTTCGATTTCTGGAACGAATAAGATCTTGATCATGTCACACGTCACACTTGACCCAAACCGGGAAATATCGATCGAACAGGTCATGACCGTTGTCCGGGGAAAGGCGGAGGTTCGTCTATCGGAGTCATCGTCCTGGCGTGAACAGCTCAAGAGAAGCCGGCGCGCTCTTGAGGAAAAGCTCAACGACACCGGAGAGGTGTACGGTGTCACCACCGGCGTCGGTGATACCTGTTACCGGGAGATCTCCTCCGAACACGTGGATGACTTTTCACTTCAGCTCATGCGCGGCCACGGTTGCGGTATGGGGGACACGCTTTCGGAATCCCAGGCCACCGCCGTCCTCATGACCCGGCTGATCTCCCTGATCCAACCTTCATCGGGCATTCGCATCAAACTGGTGGAACAACTCCGGGACCTCATCAACCATCGAGTTATACCGGTTATCCCGGAAGAAGGATCGGTCGGAGCGAGCGGTGATCTCAATCCTCTTTCTTATGTTGCCGCCGTGCTCTCCGGAGAACGAAACGTTTTCTATAACGGAGAGACTCGTGCTGCGCAGGACGTCCTGGCCGACCTGAATATGGAACCACTTAAGCTCGGACCGAAAGAAGCCCTGTCGGTTATGAACGGCACGTCGGTGATGTCCGGTCTAGCCTGTATCGCGTTTGATCGATCCCGGTATCTGATGAAACTCTCAAGCATGTTGACCGCCATGTCCGTCCTGGCACTCCACGGAAACCCGGCCCATTACGATCGTCGAATCTTCGAATGGAAACCTCACGAAGGAACCACGAAAATTGCCGGCTGGATCCGAACCGCCCTCGATCTTGACCCGGAACCGAACGCGTCCCGGAGAAAGACCACGGAAAACCAGCGCCTGCAGGATCGTTATTCGTTGCGCTGTGCCCCGCATGTGATCGGCGTGCTTGCCGACGCCCTCCCGTGGATTCGGGATCAACTGGAGACGGAAATCAATAGTTCAAATGACAACCCGCTGATCGACCCGGAAACCAAGGAGGTACTGCACGGCGGTAACTTTTACGGGGGGCACGTCGCCTTCCAGATGGATTCTCTCAAAAACCCGATCGCAAACCTTGCGGATCTCCTGGACCGGCAGTTTTCCCAGATGATTGACCCGAAACTCAACCGTGGCTTACCTGCAAACCTATCCGGTGCGAAAGGAGAACGGTCGGTGGTAAACCACGGCCTGAAAGCACTCCAGATTTCACCCTCCTCCTGGGCCGCCGAGGCGCTGAAACAGACCGGTCCCGCCAGTGTCTTTTCGAGAACCACCGAAAGCCAGAATCAGGACAAAGTCTCCATGGGAACGATCTCAAGTCGAGAAGCGCTCCGGGTGCTCGAATTAACCGAACAAACGGCCGCGGCCTTATTAATCGGCTGCACGCAGGCAATAGATCTTCGCATTCGAATGGACGAAATTTCCGCTTCGGACGTACCATCGGCCGTCCGAACGACGATGGATGAGGTGCGAGAAACCTCGTCATTTCTTTCCGAGGATCGGGCCCTCGAACCCGAACTACGGACACTCGTGAAACGAATACGGAACCAGCAATTTACCCTTTTCTAAATCACAGTGTGTGGCCGGGACATGACTCGATTCGACTACCGTCAGCCATGATCGACCAGCGATGACCCTTTTCCAGTATCGAAAAGAAAACCTTCTGTTCTGGGGGTGGGTGCTGATCGTTCTGTCGCTTGGCTCCCTCTTTTACGTCCAGCTCAAAAAGGGGCTCCGGTTTGAGACCAACATCCTGGAACTCCTTCCCAAATCCGATGAGGACCGGGTTTTTGAAACCATTCGAACCTCCTTCCAGGGAACCATGGGACGAACCGTTCTCATCCTCCTCGAACAACCAACAGAATCCTCTTCGGATCAAAAATCACTTGATAAAATCCGTAATCAGCTCCGCAATACCCTCGAATCGTCCGACGTCTTCCGGATTGTCCGGGCCTCAGATCGATCGTGGGGTCGTTCTCTGTACGATCTTTATTTCCCCTACCGATACCAGATCCTCGCCCCATCCGTACGAAAAAAGCTGAAGTCCAGCGATCCCGTTTTAAAACTACGGCAAAATATCGTGCGCCGGCTTCACAGCCACTCGATCACTCGTTACTCCGATATTCTCGACCGGGATCCACTTCTTCTGTTTCCGGAACTCGTACAGTACTGGCAAAAACAACAAGCCTCCGCACCAAGCAAAAAAAGCGATCAAAACCGAAAACATCAAACCGTCCTGATCGGACGGCTCGATCGGGACCCCCTGAAAAAAGATACACAGGTCCAGGTCAGGAAGATCATCGAACAGTGCCGATCCCGGCTGAATGAAATCGACTCGGACGTTTCGTTCCGATGGTCCGGACTCGTCCGGTTCGCAATGGTCTCCCGGAATAACATGCAGAAGGATGCTCGGTTCATCGGACTCATTTCAATCGCCGGAGTCATCTTGCTCGTGATCTCCACGTTCCGTTCTCTGAAACAGCTTTTTTTGCTGGTGACCACCGTCTTTATCGGTCTCCTGACAGCCGTATCCATCAGTCAGATATTCTTTGACCTCCATGTGATCACGATGGCATTCGGGGCCAGTTTAATCGGAATCTGCGTGGATTACGCGTTCCACTACTTCTCCGAATACAGGCTTCGCTCGGCCAGCTGGTCCTCCTGGAAGGGATTACAAAACATCTTTCCCGGTATTTTCCTGGGATGGTTTACCTCCGTTCTGGCGTTCGGAAGTCTGTCCCTGACCCCTATGCCCGCTTTAAAACAGATGTCTCTATTCACGTGTCTTGGACTCACGGGTGCTTTTCTGACCGTCGTCTGCGTTTATCCTCCGCTTTTTCGAGTAGCCCCCGTTCCCGATGTATCCGAATCGTTTCGCACCGCTTCCTTCTGGAACCCGGCATTTTATCTTGTGGACGGACTTCTCGGATTCTGGAATTTTCGAAAGAACAATCCCGTCCTTCGGGTCGCACGATGGAGTTCCGGCGCAATCCTTGCCATCTTGATTATCAGTGGCCTCCCCTTCCTTCAATTTAACGATCACATCAAGAACCTTGACCCGGTGCCGGAATGGCTCATTCAAAACGACCGATATATCCAGCGTGCCGCCGGGCTGCACGACACCGGACGCTATGTGTTACTGCAGTCGGATACCCGTCAATCTCTCCTGAAAAAACAGGAGGCCGTCCAGAACGTCCTGAATACGCTCAGAAAAAATAATGTCTATGAACAATCCTGGAGCCTGTATCCCTTTCTTCCCAGTATTCAGCGACAGAAACATGATCGATCCCTTCTGAAAACCACTATCCTTTCGAACCGGGAGAAGGTGCGAAGCATGTTGAAAGAACACGGTCACAAGAAAAGCACCATAAAGAATCTCTTTACTGAACTTGATCGCGCGAACCCCCCGATGCTGACACCGAAAAAATGGAAGAACCATCCGGCCTCGTTCGGCTTGAGTCAGCTGTGGCTTGGTGAACGAAATAAACGTTTTTCGTCCCTCATCATTCTTCAGAACATACGGAATGAATCACGACTGAAGAGGAAAATCGAACAGTTTCAGGGAGTCTTCTTTCGCAACCGTGCCCGAAAGTTCAATCAACTTTTGCTTGACTACCGTCAGCTCGCCATGAATCTGACCGGAATTGCCTATCTTGTGATTACCCTGCTGCTTCTGTTCCGGTACGGATTTTTACAGGCGATGCTCACGATTTTACCCGCCGCGGGGGGAAGTCTGTTTGCAATTGCACTGTTGAGCATCAGCGGCGTTACACTGAACATGATGCACCTGCTGGCCCTTCTGCTACTTCTGGGGATGGGAATTGATTATGCCGTGTTTCTCGCGGAAACACATCGAATGAAGAAAAGCGTTCGTCCTTCCATACTGGCCCTTGTCCTGTCAGCTCTGACCACCGTTCTCTCGTTCGGCTGCCTTGCCTTCAGTCCGTCCCGGGTTATCCAGTCGATCGGCTCAATGGTGTTTCCCGGTATTCTAATGATACTGTTCCTGTCCCCGGTCGTCTACTACGGTATGGAATATCTCTCCGGAAACGAAACTCCAAACTAGCATGACAACGCGAGAAATCAGCATCCTCAGTTCTTCGTAAACGGGTCGGCTACAAGGATTTTCAAGGAAGAAACCCCGAATGTGGGTTTTTGACGAGAAGTGACGCCGCAGACGGCCCGTTTACGAAGAACCCGATTTTGGGCATCTTTATTTCGACGAATCTCTGTGTCATTCTTCCTCAACAACCCGCTGTTTGGGGTTGCCTGCGGAAGAATTCCGTGACCTCCGCCGAAATAAAGATGCTGAGGTTGCGGATTTCTCGCGTTGTCATGCTAGGAGGCTGTTGAAAAACCCCCGCAACGTCAG
>CAZSFH010000136.1:0-2451 GCA_964606115.1 uncultured Planctomycetia bacterium
CGACCATTTGATTTGAGGGGGCATTTGTTGGATGTTGCCCGTAAAATATCCCTCCGGCCGCAGCCAGTCCGTGATCACCCGCACGCCGTGCGGAAGCGTATATCCGTCGGTCCGGTGGGACCGATGGTGCTGGGTGTCAATACTGGTGGCGTACATGCCGGTCGCCAGCGCCGAGCGGTTCGGGGAACACTGCGGATGTGCGGCGAACGCCCGCGTAAACCGCACTCCGTTCCTCGCAAACCCCGAGGTCCGGACTCATATCCTCAGAAATAAACCAGATGATATTCGGATGATGCTGACTCTCATCCGACGTGGCAGGAGCTTCCGACGTTGACTCCGGATCGTTTCCCTGGTGGCGTTCGGAGGATGAATGATCCGGTCCACCCTGACAACCTGCCGCAAAAACGAGAAGCAACGGCAGAAGAACGGAGATAACGCTGAAACTAACGTTGAAAGGGCGTGAGCGACCGGTTCGGGCGTAGACAAACGTATTCACGAAGCGGAACATTATTGAAGAGCAGAAATGATTGTTTCAATTCTACACAGGGAAAGTTCTCGATCGATCCTTTCCAGGGAACGCCTTCATAAGGAACATATCACGTCGAAGCCTGTAAATAAATAAAGATCTCGGACCCGAAATCGGATTAAAATTTATTTTCGACGTGGTATAATTGGAACGCGTCGATAAATGAAATTGATCCTTACCGTCCTTTCCTGTTCAAATTGGAACCAGGCATGAATAAGCAATCAAAGTCCGATCAGCATAAGAAAAATTTCTCTTCGGGAGACGCCGGTGATGCCGAACAGAAAAACGTTTCACGTCGAACGTTTCTCAAATATACCTCCGCGACCGCTCTCGGCCTTCCCTTCCTGTCGTCGTGCTCGACGACGGATGGCACCACATCGGGTAATTCTTCTCCGGGTCCTCGATACGCCTTCATCGGGACCGGCGGACGTGGATCTTCTCATGTATCCCGACTTGCGTACCTGAATGTAGAGTGTCCTTGTT
This sequence comes from uncultured Planctomycetia bacterium, assembly GCA_964606115.1. Taxonomy (GTDB): domain Bacteria; phylum Planctomycetota; class MHYJ01; order CAYXQY01; family CAYXQY01; genus CAYXQY01. The sequence goes on from CAZSFH010000136.1 coordinate 1,010, forward strand.
TCTGTGACGTGGATACGAATCGCCAGCGACCGGCGGGGAAGCACTGGCCGAACGCAAAGGCCTATCAGGACTATCGACGGATGTACGACGAGATGTCGGACGAGCTGGATGCGGTCTTCATTTCGACCCCCGACCATCATCACTTTCCCGCCGCCATGATGGCCCTGCAGCGAGACCTCCATGTGTACTGTGAGAAACCGCTCACGTGGTCTCCGTGGGAAGCGCGACAGCTTCAGGCCGTCGCGTCCAGCGAAAATCTCGTCACACAGATGGGGAATCAGCGGCATCAGATCTGGGAGCGGGCCGTGAACCTGATTCGCATGGGCCTGCTCGGTGACGTCAAAGAAACGCACAGCTGGACCACGCGGCCGTCCTGGCCTCAGGGTATCAAACGTCCGGACGAGTCCCACAAGGTACCGGAACGCCTGGACTGGAACCTCTGGATCGGACCGGCCGAGAAACGACCGTACGTCCAGAACGTGTACCATCCGACACGATGGCGCGGCTGGTTCGATTTCGGAGCGGGAGCGCTCGGAGACATGGCCTGTCATATTCTCGACGGCATGTTCTGGGCCACGGAACCGGATCCACCGAAATCGGTCGAGCTTGTGAACGTGGACGGCGCGGCCGAGGAATCCTTCCCCGCCATGTCAAAAGTACGCTGGACGTTTCCCGCCTCGGACGATCAACCGTCTTTCGAAGCCTACTGGTACGACGGCAACCCGTCCACATACAACAACAAACCGGATCGACCCGAGGGCATTTCCGAAAAAGCCTGGAAAAAAGCGGGTGGTGGGAACCTGTTTATCGGCACGGAAGGGACCCTGTTCACCGGCCCCTACGGACGCCTCAAGAAGATCCTGCCCGCCGAAAAGGAACAGGAGTTTGTTTACGATTACGATGAAGAAGTCACGGAACCGAACCCGGGACATCACAGGGAGTTTCTTCTAAGCGTGAACGGGGACTATCCCCCTCACTTTCCGAAATCCAACTTCTCTTACGCAGCCCCCCTGACCGAAATCGTTCTTCTCGGGGTTTTGGCTCAGAGACGCGGTAAAAAAGGAAAAACCCTGAAATACGACGCGAGCAATCATGAGTTCCTGAACGACGAGAAAATCAATCAGTGGATGAAACGGGACTACCGGGAAGGCTGGGATGTCTTCTAAAGCCCGGTTCAACGTTCACATGCACTTTGGATTTCTATTTGACCTTTATTTCAATGCTTACACGTCCGAACCGTAACACGTTTTACAACCAATCACCGATCAGGTACCGTTCCCACCTTTTGTTTCTGATCCTCTTCCTCTTACTGTTCGCCGGCCCGATTTCCTCTATCGCCGTTGCCCAACCGGAAAAACCAAATATTCTTCTTCTTTGCGGAGAGGATCTTGGACCACATCTCGGTCCATATGGAGATCCTTATGCTGAAACTCCCAATATCG
>CAZSFH010000136.1:2461-7786 GCA_964606115.1 uncultured Planctomycetia bacterium
CTCAACCAGTACCGCGACACGCCCGCTGAGACACCCAATATCGACGAACTGGCCTCGAAGAGCCTGACCTACAATATCGCCTGGTCGAACAACCCGGTGTGCGCCCCCGCCCGCTCCACACTGGTCACCGGGATGTATGCCTCGTCACTTGGTGGCCAACACATGCGTTCGTACGTGAACAAACCGTCCCGTTTCAAAATGTTCCCCCGGATATTAAAGGAAAACGGGTACAATACCATCAACCACGGAAAAGAGGATTATAACGTGTCGAAAAACGGCAAACTCTGGAAGAGCGACCAGAATCTATCCGGTGTTGTCCAGCCGTTTTTCATGAAACTGAATTTCGGACAGACCCATGAAAGTCGGGTGGGCCACAAGCAAGCCCAGGTCTCCGGAGACATCCCGACGTTTAATCTTCCGGCGTTTCATCCGGATCTGCAGGAAATCCATCGGAACTGGGCTACCTATTACGAGCGAATTTCCACCTTTGACCGCTGGGTTCATTTTCAGCTGAAGAAACTCAGAAAAAACGACCTGCTTCAAAATACCATTGTGATTCTGTGGGGGGACCACGGACCGGGTCTTCCACGAGGGAAACGATTCACCCGGAATTTCGGGCTACATGTTCCGCTGATCGTGTTTATACCCGAGAAATATCGCGAAAAGCTGGCGCCGGAGGCGTATCAACCCGGCGGTAAAACAGATCGTCCGGTCAGCTTTGTGGATTTCGGACCGACGTTCCTGAGCCTTGCGGGAATCGAAGCTCCGAATTACATGCATGGAAAAGCCTTTTTGGGCTCTCACGAAGACGATCCAAAAAAATACCTATTTGGGTTCCGGGGGCGAATGGACGAGCGGATTGACATGATGCGAACAGTTCGAACCAAACGTTATCAGTTGATTCGAAACTACATGCCCCACCGGCGCTACGGTCAGTACGTGGAATACCTGCACCGTAATCCCGCCATGGACAGATGGAAACAGCTGTTTGAGCAGGGGAAAACCGAACCGCCCGCTTCCTTTTACTGGCAGGCCAAACCGCCGGTCGAACTGTACGACCTCAAAAATGATCCGGATCAGGTTCGTAATCTTGCGTATTCCCCGGAGCACCAGGAGGTTCGAAAACGATTAATGAACAAGTTGCGAGAACACCAGCAATCCATCCGTGACACCGGTTTCCTTCCGGAGCGACAGATTCATTCCCGTCCCGAAAACGGCCAGACCCCGTTCGAAATGAGCCGAGACAAAGCTCAGTATCCGTTCAAGAAAATCCGGTCGGTGGCCGAATCTGCGTCGAAACGAAACCTGGAGGACGTACCGGAACTCATTCGACGTCTGAAGGATGATGATCCGGCGGTTCGGTACTGGGCGGTAACAGGCCTCCTCGTGCGAGGTCAGGACGCCGTCTGGCCACAGCGTAACCGAATCCGTGATATCATGCTCTCCGACCCCGCGCCAACGGTACGGGTGGTTGCGGCGGAGTGTCTCGCCCGCTACGGAAACAAGACGGATCGGGATGGAGCCATTCAGGCCCTGTTAACCCTCGGCAACCCCCACGAGACGAATAATTACGCTGCTATTGCCGCGCTGAATGTGCTTGACAAACTGGACCTCTCCCTCTTGCTTCCCCACAAGAACCGTATCGAAAACATGCCTGATCGGCCCGAAAACGGACCACGGCGTGCAGACGGGTATACAAAAAGGTTACTGGAAAAGATCCGACACGATCTAAGGAAAGCAAATTAGTTCGCCGAGCCTGTATCCGATTCTCCGTCACTGGCCGCTTCTTTGCCAGAGGTTGAAGACGTATCTCCCGAAGGAGTCTCTCCTGACGATGTGGATTTCTCGATATCCTTTTCCAGGTCCTGAATCAGGGTCTTCATGAATTTTAATTGCTCCGACATCACACGCTGCTCGGACTGAAGAACGGAATGAAGCTGTTTCTGTGCCTTTTTGGACTCCTTCCGGGCGTTGTTCGTAAGCTTCTTCATTTCCTTCATCTTGCGATCCACCTCTTCCAGTTTGTTATTTACCTTTTTCTTGAGCTCCTCAAGCGTCAGGAGCTTGTCCTCCACGTTCTGAACGGAGTCTTTCAGCTCATTAAACTTCGTGTTGAGTTCGTTATATCGGTTGGTCAATTCATCGTTCAGATCCTGTCGGACGGATGATGTGCTTTTGTCCAGATCCTGACGGATGGAAGACTCCATCTTATCCAGATCTTCCTGTTTGACACCGGCACAACCCACGAGCACAACAATCAAAACAGGAAGGATCGAAGCACATATGGTTCGAACATCAATCATCACTGGATTCCTCCTTATTGGATTTAAGAATTTCCGGCGATTGGGCACAACGAAAACTGAGCGAAAAACTTCGATAATCGGGAAAATGAAAATCACGGACAAAAATTCTTGACGAGCTCTTCGGATCCTGGACTCCGGTTGAGCCACGTACCACCCGGCACTTTTCACCGGACTGAGGAATGGACTCCCCGCCAGGATACGGCTTGAACCAGCTCGACGTCCATTCGCCCGCATTTCCCGCCATGCCAAGTGCACCGATGGGCGAGGCCCCCTTTGCAGAAAGATCCGTGATGGCTTTCAGTTTGGATGAATCCTGAACCAGCTTCGAGCCCTGAAACTGATTCCCCCACGGATACGTAAATCGCTTCCCCGCCTTTTCATTGAAACCGGCCGCTGCTTCCCATTCCTTTTCCGTGGGTAATCGCTTTCCGGCCCAGTTGGCGTAGGCGTAAGCGTCAAACCAGTCTACCTGTATAACAGGTTTCTTACGGTTTCCTTCAAGTTGCTTTTTCCAGGCATCCGGCTTGTGATCTTTCTTCTCCGGTTCATCCGGATGACAGTATTTATGAGAACTTACCTGATCGAGGAACGTTTTGTACTCTTCAACGGTAACCTCATGACGATCGATGTAAAAAGGCTTCACGTTCACCTCATGACGGGGGCCCGACAGATCCGCATCGCCTCCGATCGGTACCTTTCCCCCCGAAAAAAACACCATTCCCTCCGGTGTTTTCAACCCCATACGAGCACGACGAGCTATTTTCTTCAGGGACGCATTCATCTCACCAAGAGACGTGAGCGATTCGATCGCTTCCCGAACAGCCGACCAATCACGTTTGTGAAACGCGGTTTTAGCTTTCGTTTTCAGCTTATTCACCTGTTCCCGACGCTTTTGCTTAACCTTTTTTTGAAGGGAAGCCGCTTCCGATTTCTCCGTCCAGTCCGAAAGGTGTTCAAGTGCCTTACTCCATTTCCTGGCCTGAAACGCCGTCTTTGCTTTTTGCATCGCTCCGGCATAGGAAGCAAGCTGTTTGTACTTCGTCTTTTTTTCTTCTTCCCCCACTCTGGAAACAAGTTTGCTCGCCGTTTTTTCTGCTTTCGACCAGTTCTTCTCCTGAAGAGCGGACGACCAGGTCTTTTCCAGCAGACGCACTCGCAACTGTCGAACCTTACGTTTTACTTTTTCAGACTCCTCTTCATCCAGTGCTTTCCGCCACATCTTCAGAGCTGAGGAGAGGTTTCCTTCCTCTTCAAGGGTTTCGGCCTCATCGGAAAATCGCTCAAACCTTGCTTCATGATACCGCCGACGGATCTTTTTAACTTCCGCGTCCAGCTCGTTCACGTCAACTTGATGTTTCTCAATGATGTCCAGAGCCGTTCGAAAATATCCCTCCGCCTGTTTCCACAGTCCGTTACTCATAGCCCGGTTGGCAAATTTCACCTGTTCCCGGATTTTGTTCATTCGCTTTTCTCGTTCTTTTTGACGCCGGTCTACCGCACTCGTCTGGTCGGCCGATGTGGTACCGGAAGAAGCCGTCGAGGAAGACGCAACAGCTTGATCTGTTCGACCCTCACTGGAGCCATCCGCTGAAGATTCGTGACGTGCAGCAGAAGAGGATCCGTTCGTTTCCTGGCCGGCACGCACTCCTCCGTTATCCGAAGGAGTCGCAAGCCCCATCCAGGTTTCAAGGTGTCCTCTGTACTGCCAGGTCAGCACACTTGCAAGTACGATGGCCGCCGCGATCAGTCCGTAACGAAATGAAAATCCCGACGACTCCGTTTGCTGGGCCAGACCTTCCGTCGTGACGGTGGTGGCAACATAAGTTCCCTGCAAACCGTCGAGGTTGTTTCGAATCCTCTCAAGCCCCCGCTCAACGGCCCGGGGATCCGGAAACCGGTCGTTGGGGTCCGGCGCCAGACACGTCATAATAAATTCTTCGAACTCGTCCGGAACCGACGAGTTCAGGGCCGACGGAGGTGGAGGGGGACGATCACTGCGTTTTTTATAAATTTCGGTCGGAGTACTCCCGTCGTGGGGAACTTCACCGGTGACCATTTCATACAGCACGGCCCCGAGAGAAAAGATATCCGTTCGTACGTCACAATCCTTTCCCTCCATCTGTTCGAGGGACATATACCGGTATGTCCCCATCACTGTTCCGGTTTGCGTCAGATTCATGCCGGGCCGTCTCGCAAGGCCGTAATCCATCACTTTCACCTGAAGATCATCATGTTGATCCAGCAGAAAAATATTATCAGGTTTGATGTCTCGATGAATAATGTCACGTTCCTGGGCGGCCTTCATGGCTCGTGCTACACCAAGGGCAATATTCAGGATTTCTTCAAGCTCCAGCTCACGCCCGGACTCCAGCGCTTCCTTCAAGGTCTCTCCGTCAAGCAGTTCCATCGCGATAAAATATCGCCCTTCCTGCTCGCCGGCCCCGTATACTTCGACGATCCGCGGATCGTCAAGCTGTCCCATGACCATCCCTTCCCGCTGGAATCGCTTGATAAACTCCGATTGCTGGGACAGCTGCGGACTGAGAACTTTGATGGCCACGGGCCGGTCAATCGACACCTGTCGACCGCGGTAGACCGTGCTCATCCCCCCTTCGCCGAGGGGATCATCCAGGTCAACTTCAAAATCGCCCCAGGTTTCTTTCGTCATCGAAACTTATCCCCGAAATCAGAATGATCAGGTATTATGGCGCTCGCGGTGATTTTAGTGCCTTCAAGCCGGATGACGGGAAAAATGAAAGTTCGCCGGTATCAGCGATGTATTTTAATACTCAAAAAAATCCATTGCAAGAATTTTATACGTATCAACTCCATTCGACGGACCCTGGAGACAGGGGACGAAAAATCGATCACCTCGGATCAGAACAGGAGATTGATTTGAGCAAGAACTTCATACCCTGCCTCACGGGACAGAAAAGCCGTCATCAGACTAAAAGGGGCTCTAGGAGACTGCTGAAAAACCCCCGCTTCGTCAGTAGAATGCAATTGTGTTCTCCGTAGTGCG
>CAZSFH010000137.1:0-7779 GCA_964606115.1 uncultured Planctomycetia bacterium
CGGGGCGGTGGCGCTCTCGCTGAGGTCGCGCTACTTTTCAGATCCGGTCTATTTATGCGATCTGGCTGAAGTTGAGCATTGATATCTCCGAAACGAGCATTTTTCCTGTGCGGTGAGGATCCTCCGTGGACCCTGAAGATGCAAGGGATCGGCGAAACAGCGCCCCCCTCATTGCATTTCTCATTCCATTTTGATTGATTTATGTTACGTACTTTATATTTTTCGACGTTTTCTGGATTCGGGATTTAATTGGCTCCGTGGAAAAATCAGGTTTTGAAATCACCCGGAATCAAAAAGATTCGAGGCGGTTCACACTGAAGTTTCCGTATCGAAAGTTATCCAGCGGAATGGTAATACTGTTTAGTGCGGTCGTTCTTCTTGTTTACGGCCCGACCTTCTGGACGGCTGGCTTCAGGTGGGCTCTCTCTTTTTTCGGTGGGTTTTTGGTGCTTCTTTTTTCTTCTTCGGTTTTGTTTCTTTCCGGATCAATTGACGTTGAGGTTGATGCCTCCGGACTGGAGATCTTTTCAACGCATTACGATTGGGAGGACATTCAGAAGATTCAAAAGGGCTGGATGCCGTTTGCGATACCGGTATCGCTGATCTGGGTCAAACGGAAAGAAAGGCGGAGCTGGTTCTGGAACCTGTTCAGCCATCAGAAGGGATTTCAGATCCCCGCTGTTCCTGATGTTTACAGCAAGCTCTTGCCGGCGATCCGTTCTTTTCGACCGGAACTGCCGATAGATGATTCCATTTCCGCCGAGGCGGGTCGAGAGCCGGCTCTGGTGTTCTTCCGGGTTGTCGTTTTTCTGATCATCTTGTTCAGCTCACTGATTTTTTTAGGTTTGTATTTTGACTCAACAAGGGGCACTGGAATCTATCTAAAATATGGTTCGTATTTCTTTTTCGTCGGTTTCCCGACCTGTATCATCATTACACTACTGGCCGGGCTTTCACGAGGCTGGTCCAATTTCTGTTTCCATCTGATAATTGTACATATTCTTTTTTTCTTCCAGACGTTTATTCATCCAATGCCCCTTCCCTGGACGACCGTTTTTGTCTTCCTACTCGGGGTTAGCGGATTGGGACTCGTGGTTGTCCTGTTCAATCCCGACCTCTCCGTCGAGCACGAGCTGATCCTTCTTGCCGGTCTGACGATACTGCCTCTCGTATCCTGGCCCGTGTTCGATCATCTTCATCAACCGCTGGCGTACAGGACGATTCGAATGGACGGTGGTGGCATGGGGCCGCCTATCTGGAGTGTGGACGGGAAATATTTTACGTTTCCCATCAGCGGGAGAAGACAGAAGATGCCGGTTGTTCATACGAAGGATCAAAACGTTGTTTACCGGGTTCCGCGGAATTCTTATATTAGATGGATGGATGATTCGTTCTTGATCCGGCAGATTCGTGAGAATAAGCAGGAGAGCGAACACACCCTGGAGGCCATCAAGCTTCGAACGGGAACATCCCTGGGGCTCACCACCGCGGAAGAGATTCGCGTGTCCGGTTCGCGTCCGGTCAATAACCGGAAATGGATCATCTGGCTTGAGAAATCGAACGAGGTTAGTCGATGGGGGCCTCGGATTTATGATCTCAGGAAAAATCGGGAGGTGAACCATTCACTTTCCTGGAACCGATTTCCCGATCGTTGGCAGGAATCTCCTGGACGCGTTTCCTGGAGTGGAAAGGCATCGTTTGTTTGGCAGCGTCGGATAATCAGGGAAAGCAAGAAAAACGGGGCGAAGCGACTGAAGAAACTGGGCCTCTGTTTCTATGACCTGAACACAGGCGAGCAGCGAATATGGCAATCCTCCTACATGTATCAGCGCTGGTCCATTTCGAGCGGTTATCAGTATGTGTTGGGGATGTCCGAGGACGAAAGTGGTCGTCTGATCGCAGACCTTTGGAAAACGGGGAGCGGTCAAATTACGTCCCTTTCGTATCTAAAAGCTCCCGTCTGGCTGGCCGGGCGTCCATATGCTGTTGGAATTCAATCAGTTGGCGGACGGCCCGTCCTCACGCGGCTGCACGCGGAAACGGGGGCATCCCGGGTTGTCGCCGATGTACCGAGGGGGATGAACTGGATTGGGCTTTCCGGCTCAGGACGGTTTGCGTTGTTCCATAATGGCGGTCAAATGTTCAACCGATATGTCGTGATAGACCTGAAGCGAGACCGCCAACGGTCCGTTTATTTACCTGGTATCCAGGGGATTATGGGATTGTTTGTATCAAAAAATGTGTTTCTGGAAAAATCTTATTTTGGTACGAATTATTTCTCACCGGACGACCGTGGCTTGTTGCTGTCGTCTTCGGATCCATTAACGGAGGGGAGCATGACGCATTTTTTCGTTCCGCTTGCTGATGATCGTTTCTCATCGTCGAAGTAAATTGTTCAGATTCGTTTTCTGAGCAGTGCGAGGGTTGTTTTTTAAGGAGTTTCGATCGTAGAATGCACCGATCAAAGCCGTGGTGCAGTGGGGCACCGGGTGTCGTCATGTTCAAAATCTGACTTCGGTTCAAACTTCATGTCCAGCTCCTCCGACTCGTTTCAAAATACGTTCTCCTGGTCGACAAACAGGAGCAATATGTTTCACGAATGCAAGCGAAAGTATTACCTGAATTATTATGGGTTCTGGGGGGGATGGGAACCGTCCAGTGAGGATCGTGTCAGGCAAATCTACATCCTGAAACAGATTCAGAACCGTTACATGTGGCTCGGAACGAAAGTACATGAGGCCGTGGAACGGATCCTGAAGTTCCTGAGGGCGGGTCGTGAGATTGAGCGTGACGAGGTTGTGCAGGAGATGATCGAAGAGATGCGGGAAGACTTTGAGACGTCCCGGTCCGGGAAGTATAAGCTCGATCCCAAGAATACGGTGGGGCTGACCGAACATGAATACGACGAGGATCTTCCCGATGAGGAATGGGTGCGGCTTCGTGAGAAAGGAATTTCATGTATTGATGCGTTTTTTTCATCGAACACCTATAACAAGCTCTCAAAAGAGCCCCCCTCCGAGTGGCTCGCGATCGAAGGAGATTTGAAAGGCGGTGGTGATTCATTTGCGGATTCATTTGAAATGGGCTCGCTGCAGATCTGGTTAAAGCTGGATCTCGCATTTCGGGATGCCGAGGGACGTGTTCATATCGTTGACTGGAAAACGGGTAAAAGTGATCCGGACTTCCGGCAGCTTTACTGCTACGGCTATTACGCCTGGAAAGAGTGGAACGAAGATCCTGACAACGTCATTTTAAAGATTGAGAATCTGGCGGACGGTGAGCAGTATCGGGAGGGGTTCACGTTTGAGAAAATGGAATCTCTGGAGGAGGAAATCGAATCGGACGTGCTGGAGATGAAAGAATACCTTGACGAGCCGGAAGAGAATGAGGCTCGGGAGGAGGATTTTCCCATGGTCGAAAACCTACATATTTGCCGCCGATGCCGATTCCGGAAAATATGCTATCCGGAGGGGGTTCCGGAAGAATAATTGCCGGTGACAAACATACGCACAAAAGGGGGGCGTCGGCACCTCGGTTCGGTCTTTGGTCGAGGACGGGGAATCGTGGTGTCATGCGATCATGCAGACTGCTGGAAATCCTCGCTTTCCGGCCAAATTACAGCCCGTCCGTACCGTGCGGGACGCTCCCTCAGCGGGCGCTCTGCCGTCTCATATTTCCCCAGAAACCTGCTGAAATTGGGTTTTCTTCGTCAATGTTCTCTGCAGACCACCCGTTGAAAATCAATGAGTGCACGCTCCCTTTTCAGAGAAGGTCTACTTATTGATCCAGCTGAATCAGTGCTTTTAGCTGGGGAAGGAGGTCGGAGAATTTGGGATGTTCCGGGGATCGCATCCACTCGTACGCCGCCGTTTCCAGCGTGGTGATCACCGCTCCGGCACGATCCATGCGCTGGAGGCTCCACCATTCGTCTTCATCGGACGCCGCCTGGACGCCGTCGGACGCGACATGAACGAGGTGATCCCGATTGAGCGCGGTCACTGCCGTTTGAAAAATGCAGATGTTACTCATGATACCGGTCACCAGGAGCTGATCAATTTCCTTCTCTTCGATCCAGCTGAGCACCTGCTCGTTTTCCATGCAATCAAACGTTTTCTTGGGGATGATCGGGGCTTCCGGCACCGCCTGACGGATAGAATCGGCCGTTGAACCGAGTTTTTCGGGAATCTGCTCCGTTACGAGAACGGGAACGTCAAGGGCTTTGGGGATCTGCAGAAAAGCAGCAAGACGGGATAACCACGCCTTCTGGTTTGAGAGAATTCCAAGGAACGATTCCTGTACGTCCACAACGAAGACTCCACAACGCTGAGAGTCCAGGAGTGTTCGTGCATCTTCTGATGGAACGTGCGATTTGGTGTCCATGGTGAGTTAACAAGTAAATGGAAGAAACGAAAACGAGCGTCCGGTCAGTCCGATCTTTTTTTCGCAGGATAACGCGAGAAAGACCTCTCCTCAGCATCTTTCTTTCGGCGAAGGTTTCGAATTGTTGAGGAGGCAATGCCGAAAACGTGCTGGGCTTACGAAAAAAGAATTCGGGGACCATCGAAGATGAAGCGACCGGTCAACCGCCCGGTTTGCAAATGGATTAAGAAACGAGGAAAACTCGATTTCGAAAGCCCATCGTCGATGACGAGTGACACTGAACAAGATCGCTTCTCCATCGACCGTGTACAGCTTTCCCTGCCAGTGGCCCTCAGGAGGTTCCGTATGGGTTGTTCGAGGTTCCAGTAAAATGCAGCGGGAATTAACAGCAGTGAGATCAGGAGGGGGACCGCACGGAGCAGGGAAAACCCGTTGAATTGATTGGCTTTATCCTTTTGAAACGCCATCGTGAAAAGCAGAAAGCTGCAACCAGTTCAAGAACCAGAGTGTATGGGTGTCAAAATCGTTCAGGGAAGCAAACTCCGGCAGGTGATTGGCCTCCTCATCGATCCGTGATTGAAGATCGTCCGGAATGCGTTCATCTTTCCGATTCCGGTAAAAAAATTCAAGCAGAGTTTTAACGGGAGCAATTCCTTCAGCAGATCCATCGTTGAAAAGATCACCGGTACGTCGGAGACCCAGCCACGGGTCCCGTACGATCACATCGACAACCCATCGATCGGTCGTAGACGACTCCTTTGTCCCGGAAGGAAATCGGCCGGCATTCACGGCAAACAAATCTTGAATCTTTACACGGTACCGTCCTCCTGATTCCGCCTTAAACAAGATTTCATTGTCTTCATGTGATTGATCGATCACGTTCAGATACGGGGGACGGTCCAGTCGATGCTGTTCCGAGACAGGTTGCAGTTCGATATTTTTCGTAGCCAGTGCCTGGGCAACTTCGTGTGCCTGCTTTTTTGTTAGATTCGTCACCGGAAAAACTCGTTGTGAAGGGGAAGAGGACGCGATCGTCCGGGCCGATTTGCCGACCCCCGTCCTCGTCAGAACCGCATCAAGAAAATTGTTCGGAATGGGAACAAGTGATACGTTGAACAGACACATTTGGTTTGTGGTCGTTTGAGAAGAATCTTCCTGTTCGGTATTTCCTGTTGGATCTTCTCGTCCGGTTGATTGGTCTTTCGCAGACCGGGAGAGGATGATGCGGGAACCGAATATCAGAAGAATCAGTGTGCCTGTTGTGAGGCCTCCGAGAAGTCCTCCGAAGTGGGCGGCGAAAGCAATGTGTTCATGATTGGAAAGAAGCGCAACCAGTTGCTGTAATCCTTCGAACACGAGCACAAATAACCATGCCGGGACACGGATGACACCGATATCGATGAAGATAAAATAGAACACGGACACCTGGTTGCTCGGAAACAAGATTAGATATAGGCCAAGAAGTCCGGAAATCGCTCCCGAAGCTCCTATAGCGGCTTGATTTGATGTAACAAGGTGCGTGAAACCAGCAAAGCTTCCCAGAACAAGATAGCCAAGGAGAAAGAGACCCGGTCCGAGAACACGTTCGATATTCCGTCCAAAGATCCACAGAAAGAGGAGGTTACCGCAAAGATGGATGAAGCCTCCATGGAGAAATTGATACGTGACAAACTGAAGCACACGGAGATCATCCGGATTCAGCCCATAGCGGTGAAGGAACCGGAGATGGGTTCGATTGCGTGAAAAGAACACGAAAAAGAGCAGGACATTGACGGCCATGAGAACGTCCGATCTTTTTTCGTCTCCTACTGGAAAAAAAATCACCGGAGAACGTTCACAAAAAGTGGATCTCCATACACCTCGGCGTATCCAAGAAACAGTAAACCGAGAAGGATTGAAGCAGTGCCAAGGCCGATCGCAATCCAGAGCGTGTTGGGTGATGCTTGATCCGTTTGCAGATACGCACGCCGTGATACATACGTCATCAGAACAGCCCCTCCCGCGGCACCGGAATAAAGAAAAACAAAGGCCAGGGCAAACACGTTTTTCAGCTGGTAATATTCGAGGGTCAGGTTGATTTGCAAAAAAGCTGGAATCAAGGCGGAAACGAATGCGACCACGGAAAGGACCAATGCGTTTCGACCGCATCGACGGGCTTGTTTCCGAGTTCGGTCGCTCCTGCGACTCTCATGTTCGAAGCGATCTTTAATTTTCATCAGGTATTCGAGTTCAGGTTGAGTAAATGCGTTTTCCCGACAGGATGGGCAGTTTGATGTTTCTTTTTGAAGCTTCCGGTCGCAGCGCGGACATCGGGGAATCGAAGGGGGACCAGCAGAAGATGGCTCAAGTGTGCTGGAGCGTTGAATCGAGCAGGGAGAGGTGCATTGCGGACAGGTAACACGGGTTCCTTCCAGTTCATCCGGCACCAGGTGTTTATACCTGCAGGTTGAACACTGAACGGATACGGGCATTTTTGGATCCTGAACCTTGATACATTGGGCAGACCGTTTTTCGGTGGCGGGAACGAGGCCGCCAGCATGTATCGTACCGTATTTCGGTCCCATCTGAAAAGGGGATGTGGTCTCAGTGGAAATTCAGCGAGTGTTCCGAATGGAGTATGTCCCGAAGGAATTCCATTCGAAGCGGATCCCGCACGTTATCACGTTCGATTACATGAAAGTAAATTGATTTTGAGCGGAGGATCGTGTAAGGTAAATGTTCAAATAGGTGAGGAGTCCGGTTCTACGAAAGCGGCTCTTTTCACAAATTTTCTTAAGGAGATTATAATGTGGGGCAGCAAAAGAATTGTTACGATCCTCTCTTTTCTTGCTTTCTTTTTCATCCTTTCACCGTTCGTGAACGCGGACCGTCTGGTTTTAAAGAACGGGAATGTTCTGGAAGGGATCGTGACCCGGCAGGAGGACGGATATAAAGTCGAATTTTCCACCGGCCATATGGTTATTGAGGAAGAAGCTGTACGAGAGGTCATTCGTTCCAGTTCACCTCTTGAGACCTATCGAAAACGAAAAAAGAAAATCAAGGAAGGAGATGTCAATGCTCATTTGAAACTTGCTCAATGGGCGGAGGAGCAAGGTCTCAAAAAACAGGCGGAGCAGCAGTACCGGCATGTGCTTCGGCTGGATCCGGATCAGGCCCAGGCCCGTCGTACTCTCGGTTACAAAAAATATAAAGGGGACTGGATGACCCGTGAGGAGATCATGCGGGCGAAAGGATTTGTGAAGTACAAAGGGGAATGGATGACCCCGGAGGTCAAACAGGCCCGGAAACAGCTCGAGCAGAAGCGACGATTACAGAACGAGCTTCAGAGTTCTCGGATCAAGGAGTTGAAAAAACAGCTCGAACAGTCGCGGCAACGCATCCGTGAGCTTGAAACTCAAC
>CAZSFH010000138.1:0-5208 GCA_964606115.1 uncultured Planctomycetia bacterium
GTATGCCCCAAAAATCGGACGCTGAGTACGCGCCCCCTTTTCAGATCCGGTCTATTTAAAAAAAATCACATTCGAACCCGTCGAAACCACCAGACACTCACGCCGAGCACACAGAAGAACCCGGGGACCAGAATCACCACCAGCGTAAAAATCGCCCCTGCCTGTTCCCGCGTTACGAGAACGATCCGGTTATGGTGAACGGAAGGGGAAACCCGAATTTCCTCGGTTAATCCCGTTAACCAGCGAACGGTATTCAAAAACAGATCCAGGTTTCCGGCATTCGCCCTCCTCCGCAGGGATTCCAGCGTCCGATTCGACAACCAATCCGCGTCACCAAATACCACGAGTCGGGAGGGTTGTTGACCCGACGCACCGGATACGCCTGATGACGTCTGACTCTTCGATGACGCAAGGGCCACCGGAAACGGCCCACGAGGATTCACCGAAGCCGATGACGTTCGCCGTCGAACCGCCTCCCGGGACGATTCTCCCCACGACCCGGGACCACTCCTCAATAATTCAATCGCCTCCTCGGTAGCCGTTGATGGATCCCGTTTCTCCAGAATCCGAACGCTTCTCATAAACACCGGCAGGCCGGTGGAACGAAGCGGTGCCGTCACCGGATGGTCCTCCGCGTAATCGTTAAAACGAATAGCCCCGAGCAGGGAGGAGACCCCCTGCCCCGGACTCATCAAACGCTGATCGGTAACCCGGATCCCGAACCGGCTCAGCACCGGATCCAGTCCGATTTTCATCCACGGCTCCACCAGTAACACAACACTTCCTCCGGAGGAAAGATAACGATCGACCCGTTTCTGCTCCTTCTTCGAAAAGGATTTTTCCGGATCCGCAATCACAAGCACGTCCACGTCCGAGGCGTTCAGCTTCTCCTGAGAGAGGTCAATGGTCCGAACCCGAAACCCTTCCTGTTCCCGAAGAACGTGGGCGATGGAGTGAAACCCTCTCAGAGATGGATTCGTCGAGTCCGGGTCCACGACGCGCTCCCCGTGGCCGGTCGTAAAACACACCACTCTCCGTTGATCTCGAATAAGAGAATAAAGGGCCGCCGTTAAATGGCGTTCCGCCCTGGAAAACGAAACGGTCACCCCTGACGGTTTCTCATCACCGGCGGCCCGTAAGGCCCGTAGCTGCTGGAACTGGATCAGGCGATGACTTCCCGCGGCCGGGAGGGTAACCAGAACCGGCTCCCGCTCCGACAGGGTTCGCTCATCGAGATTGTACGTTTCAGCCAGGTGCTCGATCCGATCCGGCCAGTGCTCCGCCGGTAGAATACGGAAGGAAACAGATTCACTTCTTGCCGCGTACTCACGAAGGAGATCTTTAATCGCCCGCCGGTTGTGACGGCTGTGTTCCTCTCCCCCGGCCGTACGGCGTGGAAAAAACGTCAGGACCACGTCCCGGTCCAGCCCACGTAACAACGATCGGGTGGAATCGGAAAGTGTAAACCGTTTTTCCGACGTCACATCCCAGCGGCCGTGATAACCGGAGGAAACGTAGTTCAGAACCAGGACACCGGCCACCAGAACAGCTATCCACGTCCCGGAAACCAGCGCCTGTCGGAGCCACGACCGTCTGGAAGACTCGCTCACAGCCACCTCCTGGAATGAACGGAAAAAACGGTGCATCCCAGCATCAGCGGAGTCGCGGTCAGGAAATACACAAGATCCCTTGAATCAATCACCCCGCGCCGAAACGGGGACAGGTGGGGACGGTAATTGATGTACGTGAGTAGCTCCCGGATCCGACCCGGCTCCATTGACATTGTTAGGGTCGGCATCATCCGGAGTACGAGCAAAATCAGAAACGTAAACATCGCCGCCAGTAACGGACGTTCGAAGAGCGAGGACATGAACATCCCAAGAGATAGAAAAAGAGCTCCGCTCAGCAACAGACCGGCATACCCGGTCACGACCGGCATCGGATCGATGGAACCGTAATGATGGAGGATCGCCGTGTGCAGAATCGTTCCGGCCAGCATCACTCCATAAAACAGGATACAACCGATAAATTTTCCCAGAACGATCCCGGTCTCGCCTACCGGCGACGTTAACAAGGTTTCAAGCGTCCCACTCTGCTCCTCGCCGGCAATCGTCTGCATGGCAAGCAGCGGGACCACGAAGATCGTGAGGTGCTCCAGGAAGCGGAAAAGCGAACGCATCATCCGTGTGGTCGCCTCGACGGCCATTTTCTCGGCAAAATACCACCCCGAAACGGCAAGGAATCCCGCGATGAGAAACAGACCCAGCGGACGAAACACGTAGGACGTATGCTCCCGAACCGCGATCCAGAAGACCTGTCGACACGAATCAAACCACGAGTGCCGTGATAAAATGGATGGTTCCGACGAAGTCATTTACTGCGTACACCTCGCGAAGATCGTTTCCAGGGATTCCTTCTCAAGTCGCAGTTCTCGAAGCTTCATACCTGCTTCGCCACATCGATCGAAGATTCGGGCTCGAATATCCTCACGAACTCTGATGCGAAAACCGATCCAATCATCCGAATCTTCGACGCGTTCCACCCCCATAACGTCATCCATTTCTTTAAAAAACATCTCGTCAAAATCTTCCCCACAAACCTCCAGGTAAATCATCACCGATTGTTCTTTACCGTCCTCTCCGTCAAGGTCCCCATCGTACACGATCCGGCCGCCGTTCATGATCAATACCCGGTCACAAACTTGTTCCACCTCCGGCAGAATATGGGTGGAGAGGAGAAGCGTCGTGGTTTCACTCAGTGAACGAATCAAATCCCTTGTATCTCGTACCTGGTTCGGATCCAGTCCTTCCGTCGGTTCATCCAGTAATAGAACGTCCGGTTTCGTCAAAATCGCGTCCGCTAATCCGAGGCGTTTTCGATATCCTTTCGACAGCGCGGAGGCCGGACGACCTTCCATTTCGTTCAGGCCACACGACGAAAGCACCGTTTCCACGCGATCGGAAAGCAAAGAGCCGGTCATGCCCTTCAGGCGTCCCCGGTACCGAAGGTACGCAGACGGAATAAGATCTTCGTAAAGGGGAACTGATTCCGGCAAATAGCCGACCCGACGTCGAACCTCCATCGATGCGTTCACAACGTCGTACCCGCATACCGAAGCCCGTCCGGAATCGGGCATGCGATAGGAAGCAAGAATCCGCATGAAGGTCGTTTTGCCGGCCCCGTTTGGTCCGAGGAGACCGACCGTCTCACCGGACTCGATCGTAGCCGAAATTCCTTTGAGCGCCCGAACCGATCCGAAGGACCTGGTTAGATTATCAAACTGGATCATGAATCCAAGGAAACTGCTTAAAAACGCAATTTCACGAATATTATACGGAACCCCAAAGCCATAATAAATGAATCGACATGTGACTGCTCTCCGGTTGCCACCGGCTCCAGCTTGATAAGCCATGGCTTACGGCGGACTTGGACCTTTTTTTGACTCGGTGTATCAAGTAGGACGGGAAGGTATTCCCGTCCGTGCGATGTGACATGAACCGGTCCTCTACAGATCAAAAATAACCCTTGCGTTCCAGGTGTCCCCGCGCTTCTCCACGAACAAACCATGGTAGGTCACTCCCTTGATCTCGGTCTGCGGGTGGTGACGGTCCGCGTCGTACGGCTCTCCGGTCGCCTCCGCGATCACTCCTTCTTCCTCGCACAATTCCCGCACCTGAACCGAGGCCACTACAAACGAGGATGTGTTGTAAAGATTCAGGACCTCACGAAGCAGATCCACGAGCATCAAATCATACGATGCCGGATCGATACGGATGATCCGGGTTTCTTCGGGATCGACGTTCTCCAGGCCGAGCACACATTGCATGCCGTCCACGGCATCCGAAAAAAGCTGTTTTACATCAGCCGCTTCCAGGTCTAGACCCGTATCCGCTGTATGATCGATCAGTTCATATGGCATGGAAACGCCAGGGAAGGCAATCGGGTGTGATGAAGTTTCCGGTCGGCTGAACCTAACCGGTGTTTTTTAGCCCGGCCGCGATCCCATTGACGGAAAGGGTAAACGCCTCAATCAAATCCTCGTCCACCTCGCCGTCCGAACCCCGAATCTGCTGGAGGAGATGGACCTGAATGTAACTGAGCGGATCGACGTACGGGTTCCGTAGCATAATCGAACGCCGGAGCACGTAGTTTTGTTCGAGGAGCTTCTCCTGCCCGGTAATCTCAAGAATCAATTCGCGGGTTTTGTGATATTCCTCAAGGACGTGTTCAAACATTCGCTCGCCGAGGTCCGGGTCCCGGGTTAGCTCTGAATAAACACGGGCGATCTTCATGTCCGTCTTGGACATACTCATCTGAATATTATTGATAATCGAACGGAAATACGGCCAGTTCCGGTACAGGTCCTTCAGTTCGTCCATTGTAATCAGGCCGTCGTCCATTCCTTCTTCCAGAGAACGTCCGAGACCGTACCAGCCGGGCAACAGGTGTCGGTTCTGCATCCAGGAAAAGACCCATGTGATCGCTCGAAGGTCTTCGATGTTATTGGTGTCAGAGCGGGATTTCGGACGGGATCCGGCATGAATCCACTCCAGTTCTCGAATGGGTGTGGCTTCCTGAAAATACGTGAACAGATCGTCCGTCTCGTAGATCAGTTCCCGATAATTCTGCAGGGACCGATCGGCCAGTTCATCCATCACCTCCGGAATTCCCTCCGGTTCCCCGGACCCCTTGACCTGACTCATCAGCATAGCGGAGGTCAATTGCTGGAATTCACGCTGGGCGAGATGTTTGTTGAAATAACGGAAGAAAATGACCTCGCCCTGCTCGGTGATTTTAATACGTCCATTTTTGGCCGGATCCGGCTGAGCGAGAATCGCTCGATACGTGGGCCCTCCGCCCCGGGCAATCGTTCCGCCGCGACCGTGAAAAATTCGAAAATCAACATCGTGCTCCTCACAGATTTTTGCCACGTTCTTCTGGGAGCGGTACAACAACCAGCTCGAGGAGAGAATTCCTCCGTCCTTGTTGCTGTCACTGTAGCCGATCATAATCTCCTGAAATCGCTCCGTCACGTCCAGCAAATCGTCGTAAATGTCCAGTGAAAACAGGTCGTCCAGGAACGAATAGACTTCCTGAAGATCAAACACCGTCTCGATCAGCGGTACAAATTTGATCTGAGACGACTCAATTCGCCCGTCTTTCACTTTCACCAATCCCGCTTCCTTGGCAAGGAGCACACAGCACAGG
>CAZSFH010000138.1:5218-7768 GCA_964606115.1 uncultured Planctomycetia bacterium
CAGGAGATCGGAGGGATCATGGGTCATCGACAGGATGTAATAATGGATGCTGTCCTGATCAATATACTGCTGAGCGTCATCAATCATCTCAAACGTTTCCATGACGTCAAGCGCCCGGTCCGAAACGGACATGGACGTGCTATTGTACAGCGGTCTGGGATTTCCGATCTCCCGGGCAAGAATCTCCTGTTGTCGATCTTCGTCGAACTCCTCGAGCGACCCTTCGATCAAACCGGATTTTCGCAGAAGTTCATCCGCTGTGTTCCGAACGCGATCCCGGTGATCGCGGATATCGAGCCGCGCGGTGTAGAATCCGAATATTTTGACCATCCAGATCAGATCCTGTAACGTCTCGTGCCGAACCGCCTCGTCGTTCTGCTCCTCAAGCGCCTGGTCGATCAGTTTCAGGTCATCGAGAAACGCCTGACAGCTTCCGTACCCGCGCTGCTCCCGTTTCTCCGGAAACGACTCCAGTGCCTCAAGGGTTTCGCTCAGACGGTGATGAATAAAGGCACATTTCTTTCGAAACAATTCCGTCGGCTCCCACTCCTCCAGTTCCTCCGCCAGTTCCGGATACGTTTCGGCATCCCGATCAAGCGACGATCGAAACTCCTCGGAAAACTCCGTAACGACGGTCGAATGACTCAGCTGCTGCATGAGCACTTCCACCTTCTCCCGATACCGCTTCAGGATAAGCTTTTTTTGAAGCTTCAGCGTCTCCAGTGTAGTGTTCGGTTTTACGTAAGGGTTCCCATCCCGGTCTCCTCCCGACCAGGAACCGAACCGGAGAAACATCGGGAGATCAAAATCATACTCCGGATACACGTTCCGAAGAGCTCGCTCCAGGCGTCGATACAGTTTCGGCGTCTCCTCGAGAAGCGTCCGGTCAAAATAATAGAGCGTACTCTCGACCTCCTCGAGCACCCGAACCCTACGTTCCTGCCGGAACCGGGTCTGCCAGAGGGAGTTGATGGAAGTTTTAATACGCAGATCACTAACGTCTTTCTCGAACGGAGTGGGCTGTGAACGGTCAAGCGATCGAAGCTCGTTTGCAATATATTCCAGCTTGTCAATAACCGTCTTCCGCTTGATCTCCGTCGGATGAGAGGTAAAGACAAGACTGATGTCGAGGTCGTAGAGAATCTGCTGCATCTCCTCGGCCGTGACACCATTCTCCTTCATCTGACGCACCGCCCACGGCAGGGAATGAACCTGTTCGGACTCCCGGTCCCGCTCGTAAGCCCGGTTACGGCGAATACGGTGATTGTCCTCGGCGAGATTGATTAACTGAAAATAGAGTGAGAACGCCTTCAGAATCTCAAAAAGCCGATCGGTGCCCCGCTGTTCGATGAACGAACGAAGCTCCTCTTCTTCTTCCTCCGAAAAATCCTCCCGGAGCTGAATACATTTCTTTCGAATCCACTCCACGTCCTCAAAAACCTCCTCCCCCGCCAGATCCTTGATCGTTTCTCCAAGCGAACGACCAAGATAATTGACCTCTTCTCTCAGCGGTAGATCTTTTTCATCAAAGCTTAATTCTTCGGAACGTTCCATGTCCGATCACCGGGATTGACTGAGACTGCACGTCGAGAAGAAATACTCCGGCGTACTACAACTCTCACTCCTCACCGCCGGAAGGAGAACAATCAACTCGCGGGGAGGAAAGAGTCGTACAATCGACAAACGGGACAAGCACAAACCCGAATCAGAATGAACAGACCTTGCACCGTTTACCGAACTGGCAAGATATTCGTAATAGCCGTAAATTCGGGTTCACGAGCGGTGAACCGGAACTGTTACTGGTTCTCTTCGATGAGATCGTTCAGCCGGTCCTTGTCAAATCCGACGCTCACCGCATCCCCCCAAACCACCGTCGGGGTCGCCGTGCTCTTGTAGGTTTCGACAAGCTCACGGCGAGCTTCCTGATCCTCACTGATATTCTTCTCTTCGAAATCAACACCTTTCTGCGAAAGAAACTCTTCCGCGTTGTCACAGGCCGCTCAACCGTCGGCACTGAAGACGATCACGTCGCTCATAGCATCCTCTGCTCGAATCGGAATGATGAAATAGTAAAGGTTGCTTTATCATTATATCACCAGCGGAAGAAGTTTCAATTTTCGTTCCCGCCGGTGCCGCGCCTGAATGGCCCGGTGATTCCTGGGCCAGAGACCCTCGCCCCTCCGATCACAATCGGTGCGGCTGTGCGGCTTGATTTCGCTGGCATTGCCGTCAGTGCATTGCTGATAACCTCAGGTCGTCGAGCCCGGGCCGATATGTGACGCATCTCGTGGAGACGAAAGGAATTGAATAAAACATGCTTTGATGTCTCGTCATTGGCACCGCGTTGTCATGATAGGAGAATCAATTTACAAGATCGGAGATGCCGTCTGAGACGTCACATGGTATAAATCGAAACCGGGATGGTTTCCAATTGTACATCCAGGGGCAAATGAAATGTTTCCTTTTGCCGTGTTCCTCGAGAGCTCATGGAAGCATGACCACGGCCGCTCGGTCATCTTCTCCACGTGTTTGTGACGTATCGGATGATAA
>CAZSFH010000139.1:0-7762 GCA_964606115.1 uncultured Planctomycetia bacterium
GCCGCCGTGGTTGACTTAAAAAAAGACGTTTGGATTGGCGCGGCCGTCGTGGTGAACGTGGTGGGAAACATCATTAATCCCGACGACGGAACCGTTCTCGCCGGGGCATACGATGACGATCAGCAAACCTTTCTGGACGGTGAAGACCGTTTTCGTCAACTTGATGAAGGGGAGGAACCGGGATTTTCACGCAATAATACACTCATTGGAGCGCTGTTCACGAACGCTTCCCTTACCTGCGAACAGTGTTGCCGGCTGGCGAGATCCGGATTCCACGGGGTATCTCGCTGCGTGCGACCGGTTGGAACGATGTCCGACGGTGATCTGCTGTTCGGGTTCAGTTCCGGACAATCGGAAGCCGGGCTTCCCTTTGACGCACTGATCGCCGCGGCCCCCGGAGCGGTGGAGCGTGCCCTGCTGCAGCCGTTTCGGTCCGGCAACCGGGCCTGATACTTCCTTCGATATCAAGTGGTATCAGGCTTCTACCGGTGGGAATGAATCCATCTTTTCCGACATGCTTTTGATATACTCCCCGCCCTCCACTTCCACCGTCAGCGTCAGGTGTTTGCTTGAAAGATGAAAATCCACGCGAATTGGGGACCGTTCCTCCAGCTGCTGTTCCGCCTGAACCGCCTCCTTGAGATGAGACTGGAACGAGGATCGCAAGCCCTGGTATGAACTGTGATCCAGGGACAAATTGCGGATCAACTGGTTGCCGAGACGTTCCGCCTCACTGAGGTTTTTGTCAGCGTTCCGGAAGCGATAGATCATCTCGTGGACCCGGCCGTCCCCCTGCTCCGAGTATCGTACCAGCTCCGATTCGATCAGCGCAAACAGTTCCATCATTTCAAATGGCTCCACCAGGTACTTATCCTCCTGCACCCGAAAATCCACCGGCTCCGATTCCGGGTCCCGACCCTCGTCATAAATTTTAATGATGGAAACCAACCCCGTTCTGGGATCGGACTTCAGTTTCCGGAGGAAAGCGTCCGACCCCTCGAGCTGATCCTCCAGAATCACGAACGAAGGGTTGAGTTCCTGAAAATGCTCAAGGGCTTTCGCGCAATCGTCGAGCACGTGAAAATAATCCGCCTTGTCGAACAGCCGCATCTGAAGAATTTCCACGAATTCGTCCGGATTGCTGACCAGGACGAGGAGATTCGGATCCTGGCGTTCCATCCATTTTTTCATCCGTTCGACGGGGACGCCGGAAACGGCGTCTTTTTCCTCGTCCGACACCTCGGACGGAACGTCTTCCTCCTCTGCTTGCTCGGGATCCTCCGATCCCGGAAGTTCCAGTTCGTCCCACTGCCCGGGCCGGTATCCGAATTCCAGAACCGGTTCACGGCCGTCGTGTACTCGAATGGAGAACTTGTACTCCTCGTCTTCCGGTCGCTGGCATACGACGTGAACCGTCCAGTCGAACGAAACCACGTTTCCGTGAATCAGTGGCCGCCCTCCGGTCACATCGGTCAGGTGATGCAGATCCGCCTGATCGGGACACGGATCGAGCACGAGTTTGCTGGCGGAGAGTTTTCGATTAAAAATATCAAACGTCCCTTCGCTGTACCGGTCCGGATCGAAGGTTCCACTCAATCCGGCCGAGGAGACCAGGTAATCGGGATCCTTGCCGACGATCTCCGCGGCTTTTTTCCAGTTCGTCCGGGTTAGCAGATAAAAGTCCGCGTGCTGAACAATATCCGGAAGATCGGATTCGAAGCCGGTGGTCCCCCCGATTCCCAGGAGGCGTTCACCGCCGGGCAGTGTCGTGATCTCCGTGTCACAGATCGAGAACGGAAACGCGTCCTCCGCAAACCGTTCCTCATCCACTCCGAGGTCGAATTTTTGATTAAACCGGGCCATTTCCCGGGGATCAAGATCATACGGACCGGGCACGAGAATCACGCTGGAATCCAGTTGTTTGTAGGAATCCAGCACGTTTTCAAAATGATTGGCCAGTGCGAGCCGATAATCTTGAGCCTGCCGTGAATCCTGCTTGAGAATATACTTATCGAGAGAGCCCGATAATTTTGGATCGAACTCGTCCTGGTAACTTGCCCGGATTCGTTCAAACTTCTTGCGGATGGAGGGATCGATACGAACGTATCGATTCAGAACCGCCGGGATGTTTTCGCTTGAGGAAAGATGAAGAAGATCGTTCAGATGATCCAGGTGATGGACGGGACCGGCGCTGTAGGCAAAAATTGGGTCGCCCTCATTCATGTTCGCTCCTTCAGAATCGATCGAATTTCCTTGATGGCATTGCGTGGACTACCCGTCAGAAGCATGGAGCGCACACGTGAGATCTCGTCACCGAGTTCGAGCTCTCCGCTGTTAATGGCCTGAAACACACGTTCGATGTCCTCGTCCGTGTAGTTACGTTTGAGCTGTAAATAAGGGGGGAACGAAGGAGTGCTCGGTTCCGGAGAGGAATCCTCCCCGGACGAGTCGCCGGCGGCTCCGGCCGGAGCAGCAATCGTAACCCCCTCCATCGCTCCCTGAAGCATGCTCTGAAATTCCCCCGGCTGAAGACCGGACAATCCGGCTTCTTCCTCGCGTGACTCCTGGATTTTTTCCACGGTGGATTCAAATTCAAAGTGATTCACGGCCGCTTCATATTTCGTTTCGCGTTTCTTCACCCACTCCATCAGATCGTTGTACCGGCGAGGAACCGTTAATATGGTTCGAAGAATCTTCAGCTCCTTCCGTTTCCGGTGAAGGGCTTTCTGGATTTCAATCGCCCGCTGCTTCAGCCGGCTCGACTGAAAATAAGTCGTGATCTGGCCGATCATGGACTGATCGGTTTCGCCGGAACGCTGTTTTTCGATTTCTTCGCTCTCCTCCTCCAGTTTCTCGATTTCCCGCTTGAGCTCTCGGGCCCGTTCCTTTAGGTCGTCCAGCGTCCTGTACGATTTCTTCTGCACCTTAAAATTCTCGTCCAGAAAGGGAATGTTCTGCAGCTGTTCACTCCGGGCATTACAGAACGCCTCATGTTTAATCTTAAACTTCAGGTACCGCAACAGGGAATCGGCCAGTTCCTCTTCCACCGTTTCGATCTGGTTCCAGTCCTGGTGCACCGCTTCGATATACCAGTAGGCGAGGGTGGTGGCGCGCTCGGGGGTCAGGGACAGTTCCCGATCCGAATCCGAACCGGTCTGGGCCTTAACCAGCGAGGAGGGATCAAACTCGGGAATAAAATAATACAGCAGACGCCCAAGAGACGAGGCGTTGTCCGCGGCCGGATCCGTACTGCCGATGGCGGGAATCGCGTACTTTTGCAGCTCCTCTTTTATGGTTTCCCGGAGTTCATCGCTTTCGAACTTATACCCGACCGATTGCTTGTACGGTGTGCAGTAGAAATCGATATCTTTGCGGTACTCCAGGATATCGACCAGGTTGCCGTCAGGTTCCATTTCTACCGTTACGACTCGAATGAGGCCGGGAACACGCCACCTTCACGCCACCTGCCTTGCAGCGTCCGTGAGCCTGAAAAATGCCGGAAAAACGAATCCTCAGTGGGCAAGCTGTTTGTACGGCGTATTTTTAATCCGTTCGAGCGAACCCTGTGCGATGAAGCTGTTGGCATTCTCCACGTTAAAATCACCAAGGTTTCGAACCTGCACCGAAAACTTCTCGTCGTTCAGGGTCTCCTGAAACGCCTCTTTCAACCCCGGTGTCTGGCCCTGGTTTCCGACCAGCACCACATGCTCCGGAAGCGGCCCGCGGTAGCCGTTCATGAGTTGCTTGTAACCGTCGACCATCTCCTTGAGCAGGGGGCGGTGGGCTTTTTCCATTTCCGGACCGATATCCGCCCGGACGTTATCCCGACCCTGGTACCGCAGGCTTGAAATAACCAGTTCCTGATCCCGGCGCGGCGGCTTGGACTGCGGACTGATTTGCCCGTGTTCCCGCTTGATTTCCTCGACTTCCTGCCAGGTATTCTGATAACCGGCGTCCTGGAGAAGGTTAAACAGACGATCGGTCACGTCGTTACCCGCCGATGGAATCGAGTGGGTATTCTGGCTGTCGGACGGGTTCCCGTCGTACACGTGGAAGTCCGTCGTGCCCGCACCGATGTCCACGACGATCACCCCATCCCGGGCGAGGGTCTCATCAAGCTCGGCGAGGTTGTAACCCGCAAAATGAGATTCCGATTCAATCAGGAACGACGGACGTGCTTCCTCGGGAAGGTTCCTGCGAGCAAAATCGATCAAGTTCTGGTTGTATTCCAGAGCTGTCGTGGACGGCGTGGCGATAGCAATGCGAAGGTACTCCGTTCCTTCGAGACCGTCCTGTACTTCGTCGGCAATCAGCACTCGCTCCACGACCGTATTCAGTGTTTCCCGGTCCTCCTCGCTCAGGCCGTCCTCCCCGTTTCCGGAATATTCTTCGTCGAACGTCTTCAGCGGCCAGCGTAATTCGATATTTTGAACAATCCGTTTATCGTAGACCTCATCGTCGAAGGCGATGGGACGGCCCAGAATGTCCTCGAGTTTCTGTCTCGACAGATCATTCTTCGGAAATCCGACAATACTCGAATATTCTTTAAGAACCGTATTGTCTCCCTGGTTGATCAAGCTCACCGTGTTCTGTGTTCCCACGTCAATCCCGATCATCAGTTCATCTTCCTGCTCATCCGTCCTGCTTTCGGTGCCCTCTTCAGTTTGCTGCTCTGGCATAGTACGTCCTCCACAATCACACAATTCTCGAAATAAACGATCCCATACGATCAAAAACAACCTCAGGTTTCTACGTAATCATACCTTTTACCGTGGTTTATTACAAATCAGCATACCTTTGGAATCCTCTTGGTCTCGGCGGGATCTCCACGTCCAACCTTCTGGTCAATACACGATGATTTCCACGATGGAGAACGGGGACGCTTCGCCAGCGTCCGATTTTTTACCGGGCACACCCCCTGTCGGACGAGGTCCTTCTTCGTATGACCATTTTTCCTGTTTCTGGAGCGGCAAAACGAGTTTAATATCGGTTCATCACCTCCCATGGATTATTTTGATCAGGGAAAAAACCATGAACCAAATAGTCCTTGCTGGACCGGAACGACAGGAACAGTAGGATTTTACCGATATCATCAAAGACATCCACTTCAAGCTGACGTGAGACACGCGCTATGGCAAAAGGCCCTGAGGGTTTATGACCAACTTGATCCGGAGCTGGCCGTCATCGCCGTCAATACCCCGCATGGAGGAAGCCAATCGATCCGCGTGGGGAATACAACATGAATATAAAACCTCTTCACTCCGTTCAGGGACCACACGTTCCACCACGGGTGCTTGATGTTGAACCTATTTTTAGATATGATTTTGAGGTAATTCCCCTTCGCAAGCATATTCGACAAACAATCTGTATAAACGGGCAGGATTCGATGCGTCACATCCGCGCTTTTTTACATACGACTCGAACCTTTCTATATTCCTATTTTTACCTGTCCGCCTACGCGTATCCACGGGAATAATCCCCGCTGGATTTCAGGTCATCCGCTAACACGGATACCTCGAAAGGTGCCCGATCCGTCATTCAACTTGTCGAATTCAGCACGTCTTTTTCCACTTTTCCACGATTAGAACAACGACCCATGATTATCGTAATGGATTCATCCGCAACGGACGACGAAAAACAGGAAGTGATCGATCAAATTGAACGACAGGGCTTTGAGGCTCATCCTTCCGAGGGGGAACAAACCACCGTCATCGGGGTTATCGGAGACACGCACAAACTGGACCGCGGCCCGATTGAAGCCCTGTCGGGCGTGGACTCGGCGATGAAAGTCCAGAAGCCGTTCAAACTGGCAAGCAGGGAATTCCATCCGGAAGATACCGTCGTCGACATTGACGGCGTGGAGATCGGCACCGACGAGATTCTGGTGATGGCCGGGCCCTGTTCGGTGGAAAGTCGCGATCAACTGATGGAGACCGCCGAGGAAGTCAAAAAGGCCGGAGCGAAGGTGCTTCGTGGTGGTGCTTTTAAACCCAGAACGTCCCCCTACAGTTTCCAGGGACTCGGTGAAGAAGCACTTGAGATCATGAACGAGGTCTCCGAAGCGACCGGCCTGAAGATCATCACGGAAGTGATGGGACCAAACCAGGTCGATCTCGTCGGACAATACACGGACATCTTTCAGCTCGGAGCCCGGAATATGCAGAATTACAACCTGCTCCGGGCCGTCGGCCAAACCGACAAACCGGTACTGATCAAACGAGGGTTTCAGTCCAAAATTAACGAGTTCCTCCTGGCGGCTGAATACATTCTCGACCAGGGAAACTCGAATGTCATTCTCTGCTGCCGCGGCATCCGGACCTTTGACAGCACTCATACGCGCAACACCATGGACATCAATGCCGTCTCGGTCCTGAACAAACTCAGCCATTTACCGGTTGTGGTCGATCCCAGTCACGGTACGGGGAAACGGGACCTCGTACCTGCAGGTGCTCGTGCCGCCGTCGCCGCGGGTGCCGACGGACTCCTGATCGAATCTCACCGGAATCCGGAGGAAGCCCTCTCCGACGGCCCTCAGCAGTTGCCACCGGAACAGTTTCAGGATCTGATGGATGAAATACGAGCGGTGGCCGATGCGATCGGCAGGTCCATTTCGGGATCGGATGAGGCGCGTTCGGTATCAACCGACAAGGCAACCGCTACGGCACGGTAATCCCGACCGGCCGTCTCCCTTACGGTGAGCACGGGCCGCCGTTCGATCCGCGCTCTTCGACGTAACTCGTATTGCTGACGTTGCGGGGGGTTTACAGCAGTCTTCTGGTCTCCTTGATCTCGTATGTTTTTCCGTCGGCGCCGGTACGGCCGACCTCGTAAGATGACTGAACCGCAAGATCGAATTTCGAAACTCCGTGAAGAGCTCGAACAGCTGGATCAGGATCTGCTTCAGCTTGTTCGAAACCGGCAGGATATCGTTCGGGACATTGGCCGGCTCAAATCGGAGTCGGAGATTCCGACCCGGGACTATGAACAGGAACGGAAAGTCATCGAACGAAACAGGGACAATGCCCGGAAGCTCGGCGTCGACCCGGACCTGGCCGAAGATCTGCTCCTCCGGCTAATTAATGCATCCCTCCAGGTTCAGGAAAAAGATCGCATGAGCGAGCGTTCCCGTGGATCCGGAAGCCGAGTTCTGATCATCGGTGGAGCTGGTTCCATGGGAAGCTGGTTCACCCGGTTTCTGACCTCCCAGGACTATAACGTGGAAATTGCCGATCCCGCTGGACCGGTCGACGGGGTTCCCTCCCATGAAAACTGGGAGGATCTGGATCTCACGCACGATTTGATTCTGATCACCACCCCGATCCGACGAACCCGCAGCATCCTGCAGAAACTATCGGAACGCCAGCCGGAGGGGGTCGTTTTTGACATTGCCTCCGTCAAGGAACCCATCGCTCCCGCCCTCCAACATCTCGCCGACAACGGCGTTCGAACCGCCTCCGTGCATCCGATGTTTGGACCGGATACCGAACTTCTCTCCGGTCAACACGTGGCGTTCATCAATCTGGGCATGGACGAAGCGGTTGAACAGGCGAAGGATATTTTCCGAGGAACGATGGCCCGACTCGTGGACCTGGAACTGGAAACGCACGACCGGGTCATCGCCTACGTGCTCGGACTTTCTCACGCCGTGAACATTATCTTCTTCACCACGCTCGCCAGAAGTGGATGTTCGCTGGATCAGCTCCGAAAAATGGCCAGCACGACGTTCGCCGGGCAATACGAAGTCGCGAAAGACGTGGCCCGC
>CAZSFH010000140.1:0-2244 GCA_964606115.1 uncultured Planctomycetia bacterium
CCCCATTTTCAGCGGGTTTTTGAGGAGATATGACACCGCAGAGCGCCCGCTGAGGACTCATCCCGTACGGGACGGGCCGTATTTTGGCCGGAAAGCACGGATTTTCCCTTCAATTATGCGCACCTTCTGGCATCATCTCAGGTAAAATCCGCACTTTCTGACGTTTTTCTTCTTTTTTTAAAGCTTCCGGCTTTGGGCTTTCGACTGCTGTTATACGCATCCCGCAACCCGCATCACGCATTAACACGAAACACGCAGATCCCGGCCTCAACCGGAATTGATTCAGTCCGCATGATATGAATAATGGAAGGAGAGTAATCCGGGCAATGAAGCCTGCCCCGAACGTCCAACGTTCGTCTCAGGGGGAGTATGAATTTCCCCGAAACCGCCGGTAATTGGCTGATGGCTTCTGACGTTGTTCGAATTTTGGACCATCTATTTTTCATCAGCCATGACTGTGGTCATCAGATTGCTTTCGGTAGCGGCAGGTGGAGCCCTCGGAGCCGTGCTACGATATACCGTGACTCTCCTGACGGGACAGCAGGGATCCGGTTCCTTCCCGATTGACACCCTCCTCGTCAATGTTTTTGGATGTTTTCTCATCGGATTGGCCATTCAGCACGTGACGGCTTCCCCACAATTTGGAAAAGCGTGGGAACTGTTTCTCGTCACCGGATTGATCGGAGCGTTTACGACATACTCCACGTTCGGATACGAGTTCATATCGCTTCTGAGGGAGGATGCGTATCGTTCCCTTCTTTTCTACGTCGGTATACATATCGTCGTCGGACTGTTCTTCGTCGCGGCCGGACTCTGGACGGGAGCAAACCTGTTTACCGGAATCGACTCGTAGATGCCACCGGTCGAAACTCAGAAGGAGCTATTCAGCAGCCTTCCTGAACATCCTATTGACTGAGAGCAGATTGCTTTTTTTCGGATGGAGCCTAACGCGAATAACGCGATTAACGCAAAAACGCAATCTCCATCTGCCATTCCTTCACCGCCTCCAGCGGCCACACGAACATTAGCACGTTCAGAAGGAACCCGTCCCGAATCAGAAGAATCGTCATCAACTCGAACCCGACGAACAGCACCACCGTCACCCAGACCGGAACCCGGCGAGCCGTGACGAACCCCGTGATCATCGCCAGCACATCCATCGTCGAGTTGATGACCGTATCTCCGACGAACTTCGTCGACATCGTGTTCGCCCGGTAATATTCGATCACCCACGGCGTATTCTCCGCCACCTCCCAGATCCCCTCCACCAGGATCGCGAGCATCGCCCAGAAGACCACCGGCCGCTCCGGAAACAACCACCGGAGGACCATGTACGAAAGAAACCCGTGAATCACGTGACTGAACGCGTACCAGTCCAGCAGATGCTGCGAGATCTGCGACGAAAACACATCCCCGAACCACAACTTGACCGACCCGCACGTACAGATCAACGGCCGTCCCATAAGAACCAGAAGGACCGGAACCACCAGCACGAGCGTGGCGCTTAAAACCCCGTACCGCCGATCCTCCTCCTCAAACAAAAAATCCCACATCAGCAGAAGGTAAAAAATGAATGGAGATTCATCCAGCGACCGCTCAGTAAAACCATATCAAAATTCAAACGAAAAACGCACAACGACTCTCACGTTTCTCACGGTTTTTACGCACAAACGCAAATAACGCGAAAAACAATCCTCCTTCTCTATAACGAAGTGATGGAGCTGAAAATCTTCTTCCGGGGGGGCACGAAGGAATCCTCTTCCTGAAAATAGGCGCACCCGCTGATCCGTCTTTTGTTCCTCTCACACGGAGAGGAGGTCAGCCGCATCAGCCGGGGGAAGCATCCCGGCGGGACCCTGAGGAGGAACCGGTATGTGTCGAAAACGTGGTGAGCAATCGTTCCGTGGTCGTTTCACCGCACTCCGGACATTCCACGGGGGCATCTCGTTCGTCGAGTCGCCGACGCCGGCGGAAATCCACTTCGCAATCCTCACATCTGTATCGGTACGTGGGCATGATTTGATCCGTACGAGAAGAAAAGCCGCTCAATTCGTTCGATTCAAATGTATATGATATCACATCTCCGGGTCGTGCTCAGCCTCCAATGGTCAACAAAAGCGATGGACCCGGGTTCTCATTTGCCCCGAAAAACGGCTCGGGTCGTCCGGGAAAAAGGAACGTACCCTTTACTCCCCGATCACTTTGACGAGCACCCGTTTCGAGCGCTGTCCGTCAAACTCTCCG
>CAZSFH010000140.1:2254-7711 GCA_964606115.1 uncultured Planctomycetia bacterium
AGAAAATCTGTTCCCAGGGACCGAAATCCAGTTCTCCCTCCGTGATGGCCACGACCACCTCCCGGCCCATGACCTGCCGTTTGTGGTGCGCGTCCCCGTTTTCTTCGCCGGTCCGACGGTTGTGGTTATACGTTTCACCGGTTGGATCGTACGGGGCCAGATCCTCGAGCCACGACTCGTAATCCTCGTGCAATCCCGGTTCCGCGTCGTTGATAAAGACGCTCGCGGTGATGTGCATGGCATTGACGAGAACCATCCCTTCCTGCACGCCGGATTCGTCGACGATCTCGGCAACTTCCGACGTGATGTTTCGGAAATCCATTCGCTCCGGAATATGAAACGTGAGGTATTCGGTTTGAGACTTCATACCCGATGGTAAAATGCAATCAAAACGAGAAAATGGGCGATGCATTTTTGCAATTGTATCGTACTTTCACGCAAAATGCATGAAATGCAACCATTTGATCCAAGAAAGAGTATCAGTGAACAATTTCATCACCGTCGAACGACGGTTTTTTTTGACATTCATTTAACTGAATACAACAATGAAAAAATATCTATTTGGTTCCTGGGGAAAAGACGCCGGCCTTCTTCTCCTTCGAGTATGTACCGGACGTTACATGGCCCTGGGACATGGGTTTGGAAAAATCACCGGAGGCGTGGAGGGCTGGACGAAGCTGGGACAGACCATGGAAATGTTCGGTATTGGATTTTTTCACGGCTTCTGGGGCTTTCTCGCCGCCTTCTCGGAATTTGTGTTTGCTCTGTTGCTGGCCGCCGGATTATTCACCCGTGTGTCGGCACTGTTTCTGGTGGGTACACTCGGAATCGCGGGGATCTCACATCTCGCAAAGGGAGACGGATGGATTGGACATGGCAGCGCTGAACTTGCCTTTGGCTATGTCATCACGTTCATGGCCCTGCTTGTCGCCGGCGCGGGGAAATACAGCCTCGATTCGTTGATCCGGGAGTGGAATGACCGCAACTGAACGGGAGGGAAGGATCCGGGGGCCTTACGAGGACACTGTCAGATTCCTGACAGTAGAATGGGGCGTTCCATGAACGATCCATTCCCTTCGCGTTGCTCGGGAATCCCTCTTTTTTTTTCGGTTTCCTTCTTTCCCCGACTTAAAAGTCGGGGCTATTATCAGTCGTCCCCTCCGGGGACTCGGGACGGCGCGCAGGTAATAGCATAGCGTGTGAAGACACCGGATCGATCGAACCGCAGGTTTCACCCACAATACCCGGATCCAGGGAAATAAACACCTCGAAGAGGACCGCTGAATGTGACCACGGGTCTTATCCCACCCTTGTTAACATCAGCGACAAAATCCAGACATGTATTAAAACCTTAATGTAAGCCCCAAACGGAGCGCCAGAAGAGCAGGTCCCTGGTTGAGCGGAGTAAATACGAAGCGAAACCCGTGGTCAAAAGGATGAATGAAAAGAGGGACCCGGCCCCGGCATGGCCGGGTGGGTCGTTCATGGAACGCTTCATCCGGATGGACTCGTGAAACTTGATCTGCTGTTTCTTATTTTTGGTTTGTTCCGATCGCCTATCACCTATCGTGATTTTTGATTTGCTTATTACAGCCTATTGGAAAGCATAAAAAATAGTTTTCATTCTTTATTGATTTTCTGGGGAGGAACATTGGGAATTTTTGACATGCTAAAATTTTGGGAGGAGGGGGAGAAGAAAAAAGAAAATGATGGGAATCGGTCAATGAAACCTGAAAACAGGCTGGAAGCCCTGTTGATTCAGGCAGGGACGGGGATGGAAGGAAGCAGGAAAGATTTTTATTCTGAATTTCTCCAATCAGAGATACTGGTTCTCACGGGAGAACCTCTCAAAAATATTGGAGAGGTAACCCTTAAGGAAGACGAGACCATCGAGTTCGTAATGCTTGAGAATGGATCTCTCCCAATTTTTTCCTCCGTGTCCAGGATTCGAGATGGGAATCCTCAAGAAGAGATTTCCTATATAAAATTGTCCGTTCAGGATTTCTTAGAAATTTACGATGGACGTATGAAAGTGATTCTCAATCCATTTTCTCCTTATGGAAAAGAATTTACACCAGAAGAGTTAAGGATGATACGGAAACACAAGTTTGACGAGCTGGTAGACGGTCAAAAAAATGTACAAGATATTGAAATCCAAGAAGAAACAGAGATGCTTATCGGTTTACCAGAGGAGGAACCAATTCAACTCCTCCGCTCCCTCGAGGCTCATTTCGTAGATGATCCGGATTTGAAGGCCGCTTATTACGCCCAGGTGATGATGGTGGGTGTGGATAAGGAACCAAATTTATTGATCGTGTTAGACATGGAAACGGAAAATCAGGATTTAGTGCAAGAGGCTGGCAAAATTGCCTCGGAACATTTGAGTGACGAAGAAGTCATTGATTTCATGACAGTGGTCAAATCAGATCCGGATCGAAACATAATAAATGACATGAAAAAGTTTTATTGAATGGGCATTTGAACAGGATCATGAGAACAATAGCTGTGGAGCAGTAAAGCGAATAACCGGGGCTGATGATGAGGAGGGGCATACCTTTTATTTTGCCTTGAGCACAAACCGGATCAACCGGACTACACACCTCTTACAAATTGCAAAATCACCAATATACACACCGGTCGGTTCGCTTCTTCGAGGAGTGATTCTCGTTCAAAAAAATGTTGAGATATAACATCTACATTGACGGCAACGAAGATGTTAATACCGCGTTTTCTCTTTGAATATTTTTTCGTACCGCCCATCGCCTAAAGCCTGTCGCCTGCTTTTATTCTTGATCCTGATCTTGATCTTCATCCACGGCCCGAAGGGCCGCTCATTCGCTCTCCTTCTCCCCTGCACCTTGTCCAGAATCGAAAAACGCATCCCGCACAACGGTTGTAACAATTCTCACGATTCTCACGATTCTAACGCCTCTCACGATTTCACGGTTTTTTATCCACCAAATCACTCAATCACTTAATCACTGATATATAACGCAACCAACGCAACTAACGCAATTAACGCAACGAACATACCACCGGCGCATTTCAGATTTCCTTGAACTTTCCGATTCTGTAATGTACTGTATAAATATACATAGATTTTAGTTTTTGGGTGGAGTCTATACAATAAAAAAAGGTCTGTCTTCGGAAGAACCAGAAAGAAACGGCGAAGTGCAGGAGTGAGCATACGGGAAAACAGTTGCAGAGCTAAACCGTCCGTCGAGTGACGAGGAGTGTTTCGCGTGTGCCGGCGTTATTTTTCATTGATCATGCCTTTCTTTACTGTATTGTCTCATCAAAATTTTGCTAGACCCGTTTGAAAAGGTGCCGTGCACTCAGTGATCCCTCAGGGGACGGGCTGCACGGAATATTGACGATGAAACCACATTTCCAGCGGGTTTTTGAGGAGATATGACACCGCAGAGCGCCCGCTGAGGTGTACGACACCTTTTCAGACCGGGTCTTGCTATTCACAAAAAAAAGGACGCTGAATATGTACCCCCTTCTCAAATGGGATCAAACAAAATACAGCAACCTAATGCTGTTTCTTCTCATCACGATGACCATCTTATTTCCTTTCATCGGAGTAACGGGCACCACCCAAACGACCCCGACCCCGAAAGATACATCACAGGACCCTTCCTCAGTCGAACAAAAACCGAAGACCACTGAAGAGGATGGGAGCCGGACGGCCTACAGAATGTATAAAAAGTGTCAGGGGAAATCCATTCAGGTCCTGAAAAAACGATACAGATCTCTGACCGACGTTTCGGAATCCCGCCGAGAAAAGGTGAAACGAATGGTCCGCCGGCTTGGTAACAAAAGTTATCGGAAACGGGATCGGGCAAGGAGCCAGTTACTTGAATTCGTTCAGAGAAAACCGCTTCCTCTTTTCCCACTTCTGAAAACACATTTGGACAAAAAGGAACATCCGCAAATACGAGCCAGTCTCTCCCAAATCTTGAAAAAGGCCCGGCAAATACAGCCGGAATCTTCCTCCGTCCAGAAACTTTTTGGTCTTCTCGCGGCACTCGCCGAACACAAACAGAACTCGGCCACGAAATCCTTTCTGAAGAGAGTCCAGGAGACGTATCCGAATTCCGCCGTCGACCATTTCGTATCTCGTCTTCTGATCGTACCGGTAAAACCGGAAACGATACAGCAGCATTTTCCCCCGTACTCCGGCACCGACACGAACTACAAAAAATCGTGGCTGGATATGGTGGTGAATCATTGCCGGAGAAGCCATGAGAAACAGGGGCGACGTGACGACTGGCCGACGAATATGAAGCAATTATCTGCGTTCAGCGTAAAAGCAAACCAGAAGATCTCGACCCGCTATCAGTTCAGGACCCGGTTATTAAAACGTCCGGAAAAACTTAAAAAACAACATCAGGTCAGCCATATCGTGACTCATAAAAACTGGTTTATTGCTCCACTAAACAGCGAAAGTCTTTCTCACGCTTACGCCGTTCAGAAAAATACACAAACCATCTATTTTTGGTTTAACTGGTAAAGCATCCCAAAACGAAAAAAACGAAATTCGAAGTTGCCTGTCCCCGCTGAAGAATGTCTTGAATTTTTTTAAAGGCCATCGGACTGAAGCTGCACGCCGCGGCTGTTCTCGCTGTCGAAAAACGTAAAGGCAAGGTCCAGGTCATCTGTTTTAATGATGGTGATCTCCACGTCTTCCAGTGTGTCCTGTATGGGGTTCTCGGACGTCTCGTGGTTTCGCCATTCCTCGATCAGATCATGGGCCGACTGGATATTTCGAAACGAGGCCTGATGGTAATAGCTTAGTTTCATCCGTTCCCGGTCGATACGCTCGGGGAACAGTTTCCGGTAGAGGAGCAGTAACGTGGTGAGACGCTGTTGCCCGTCGATGACGAACAGTACCTGTTTGTTCTCGCTGTTTCGTTCGTGTAAGAGAATGCTTCCGAGATAATACGCTCGGTCGTGATCATGACTCTTCAGGTCATTCAGCAGCTGTCGAACCTTTTTGTCACCCCAAACATAGGGACGCTGGTAACGGTCAATTTTTAAGGGGTATTGCAGTCTGGAGGTTACCCCCTCTGAATGTAACCGGCCCGGATCAACTGATCGGTCCGGCACGTAAACGCATCGACGGTTTTCTCCTGTGATGATCGTCGATCCATGACCGTATTTTGGGGATGGAAATCAAACGCGAAAACGAACCTCTTTTTTGATCAAACGTATCTTATGCCGAAAAACGGACACGTTCAACGTTTTTCCGATGGAATGACGAATTAGGTTGGTTATGCCGCAGGTATTGTACAAGACTCGGGGTTTGTCGCAATTCCGTTAACCCAAGCAGAATGGAGCGTTCCATGACGATCCATCCCCTCGCTGCGCTCGGGAATCCATTTTTTCTCTACACGGACATGTAGACCCCGACTTGAAAGTCGGGGCTATTTTCATTCGTCCCCTCCGGGGACT
>CAZSFH010000141.1:0-7655 GCA_964606115.1 uncultured Planctomycetia bacterium
CGCACTACGGAGAACCCAATTGCATTCTACTGACGAAGCGGGGGTTTTTCAGCAGCCTCCTAGAAACGATCTATTCCAGGATGTCCTCCAGCGTTGCCATGTTTCGGTAAACTCGAACCGCCGCATCCACAAGACCAATCGCTACGGCCGCCCCCGTGCCTTCCCCCAGCCGCAAGTCGAGATCCAGCAAAGGATCCGCCTCCAGATCTTCCAGGACAACCTTATGCCCTCGTTCCTGCGAGCAGTGTCCCCAGATGAGAAACGGCCGAACAGCGGAGTTCAGCTTGATCGCCGCCGCGGCCGAAGCCGCGGAAATGAATCCATCCAGTACAACGGGGATACGGCGAGACGCAGCACCAATGATCAGTCCCGTCCCTGCCACAATCTCAAAACCACCGAGACGAGCGAGAACCTTCGGTGGACCGGGCTCCTGCCCCGTATGTCGGGCAAGAGCCTCCGCCACAACTTCTCGTTTGTGATGAAGCTTCTTTTCATTCACCCCCGTTCCGCGACCGACGATTTCTTCCGGATTCCGATCTAAGAGTTGACACAGTACCGCCGCGGCGGACGTGGTGTTTCCTATTCCCATGTCCCCCAGCCCCAGCAGGTTTATAGCAGCTCGCTTTGCCTGATCGGCCTGCTTCATTCCGTCTTTCAGACAATCTTTGAGCCGGGAGGGGTTCATCGCCGGTTCCCGACGAATGTTTCCCGTCTCAGGTACCTCTCTGGAGTCCTCTTCAATCTCCTTGTGGCCCTCCTCATCGTTTCCATCGGGTACGACCACGCGGTGATCCGCTCGAAACGCCTGTGCCAGTACATTCACCGCCGCACTCCCCTCATTCATGGTCTCCACCATGGCCGTGGTCACGTGATCGGGATACGCGGAAACGTTTTCTTCCGTAAACGTTACAATGCGAGACCGGACCTCAGGCAAATCGGACGTGCCGATGGCCTTCCCGAACCGAACGACAAGGTCCTCCAACCGACCAAGACTGCCCGGTGGCTTTGCAAGCTGATCCAGTCGTTCGCGAATCTCCTCGGCGTGTGAGGGGTTGGGAGACGGAATGGTCGGAAGTACATCAGACAGATCGATCATGATCGGAAACGGATATTTCGGTCAGAGGAACCGGGATGCCGCTGATAACGAGAAACACTCGATCCGCAATCTCGGCGAGCCGCTGATTCAGTCGTCCGGCCCGGTCCCGGTACATCCGTGCCTGCCGGGATTCGGGGACGAGGCCCAGACCAATCTCATTCGTCACCAGAACAAGATCGCGGGAAAACGACCTGAGTTCGTCCAGAAACGATTGAATTCGCCGCTCGCGGACGGATTCGTCGGAACAGTGATGAAACAGGTTTCCCAGCCACACGGTTACACAGTCCAGCACGGCGGCGGAGATTCCCTCCGGCACGCGATCCAGTGCCGATCCGAGATCGATGGTCTCCTCAACGGTTACAAAGGAATCCTCCCGTGCTTCACGGTGCAGACGGATGCGTTCTTCCATTTCTTCATCAATCGGTTCAGCAGTTGCAATGAACGCTTTCGCGTCCACATCCGACAGTAGTTCGAGAGCAAAAGAGCTTTTTCCACTCCTCGAACCACCGGTTACCAGCGTGATTTTCGACATCACATGTCATCAACGGAAAATAAAAAAATACGGGTGGACCCCCCGATTAACCGAAATTTTTACCCTTTTCGAACTTGACATACAACCCCTTATATCGTATAGTATAAGGTGACAGGTCAGATGACACTCGTCTCATATAATCGAGTGGCATCACGGTTTCGGCCAACGAGAGCTGAAACGAACACCCTCCTTATCCTAAGGGCCCTTCCCGTCCCTTCCGGGACGGCATCAGGGCCCTTAGTTTCTTAGCCACGTCCCTTCCCTGTCCTTCCCCTCCAGCTTTGTCTTCGAATGAAATAGAACATAGAATAACATCGATGGTTCATTTTCAACCAAATTCGCCCTGGCGATGATCCTGCAACGTGAGAAATCCGTTTTGCCCCATAATCATTCATGAACTTTCACTCAATCCCGCTTATCCCATACGCAGTCGAAAAACCGTGCTCCCGGATTTCTCACGATTCCATGATTGACTTTTCACCTTGATAAGATGACCGCTTCAACCGATCCCGACTCGCTGGTGGACGTCATTTCTTCGTTCAGGGAACGGGAACGTTCTGATGCGTTTCGGTACCGTACACGTTTCCGCACGTTCTCCTGGAGCTACCGGGAAACCTATTCGAATGTATTACGACTTCGTACCCTGCTGAAAAGAAACGATCTCCGGCCCGGCGATCCGGTCATGATCTGGGCGCCCAACAGTCCGGCGTGGGTCTGGGTGTACCTTGCTTCCATTCTTCACGGTTCGCCGGTGGTCCCCATTGATATGGGATCCCATCCCGATTTCGTGCAGAATGTGGCCACCGAAACGAACGCCGCCCTGCTGTTTTCCTCACGACTCAACGAATCTCTGGACGCGAGCGTTCAAGAACACTGCATCGAAGATTTTCTGTTTCCGGAAGAACGGGATCTCCCCCGGTCCCGTCCTTCCCGACGACCCGGCCCGGATGCGATCGCCGAAGTTATCTATACCTCGGGAACCACCGGCACGCCGAAAGGCACCATCCTCACCCACCGAAACCTGATCGCAAACCAGAATTCCCTGATCGATCTGGTTTCAAACACGGTTAATCCGGGGAAAACGTTCGTTTCCGTTCTTCCGCTGAGTCATGCGTTTGAGCAAACGGTCGGTTTCTGGTACCCCGTTCGAACGGACGGTACCATCACCTATCTGCAAACCCTCAAACCGTCGGAAATCTTTAGCGGTCTGAAAGATGAACAGGCGGACGCCATGGTCGCCGTCCCCCGGTTCCTGTCGCTTTTCCGCGACGCGATCTTCCGGGAGGCGGAACAGGACGAAAAAAAGGAATGGCTCAAACGTATGCTGTCCTTCTCGGAATCCTACCTTCCCATGGCCCTTCGCCCCTTTCTGTTTCGAAAAATTCACAACGCGTTCGGCGGAAACCTGCAGTTTTTTGTGGTTGGTGGCGCACCGCTGGACGATGAGCTCGAACAGTTCTGGACCAACATCGGTGTCTCCATCTTTCAGGGGTACGGACTCACCGAAACAGGTCCCGTCCTCACCTGTAACTCCCCGGACGCCCACCGCAGTGGGACCGTGGGGCAGCCGCTTCCCGGCGTCCACCTGCGCACCACCGATGACGGTGAAGTCCTGGCCCGCGGGGACAACGTTTTTCCAGGGTATTTTAAGCAACCCGAACTAAACAACGAGGTGTTCACCGACGGATGGTTTCATACCGGTGACCTCGGTTCACTGGACCAGGATCATTTTCTAACCCTGAACGGGCGAAAGAAAAACGTCATTGTTACGGAGGAGGGACTGAACGTCTATCCCGAGGACATCGAGGAGGTACTGAACCGTTTCGAGGAAATCGAGGATGCCTGTGTACTTCACCTGAACGATCGGATCACGGCCGTGCTTCTTCTAAGCGACGATGGTCTTGAGCCAGAACATCTAATCGACGAAGCAAACGAGAATCTTTCTCAGGCTCAGCAGATCCAGGACTGGCGGATCTGGCCGGAAAGTGACTTCCCCCGGACCACCACCCTCAAAATTCGTCGGATGGATGTTCGTGACAAACTGGAGGAAGAAGACGAGGAAACGTCCAAAGACGACTCGGACGACGTATCGGTCACCTCATCGGGAGATGAGCTTCTACAGATTCTTACCCGAGTGACGGACGAGCCGGAGGACGAGATTCAGGAATCAGATCAGCTGGGGCCGGACCTGGGCTTATCCTCCGTCGACCGCCTGGAGCTGGTCACCCTCGTCGAACAAAAAATGTACGTCGACCTGGAGGAAGAAGACGTGAACTCGGAAACCTCCATCGAGGAGCTGCGCTCTCTGATCGAGCACAGCACGATGTCCCAGGACGACGACAAATTCCGTCGATGGACCCGAAACCCGTTCTGGACGGCACTTCGCATATTCTATCAGCTTTTTATCGCCCGACCGATTCTACGTCAATACTGCCGGCCGCTCCGCGTGGTCGGAAAAGAACGACTTCAGGAGACGGACGGCCCGTGTGTGTTTATTGCCAACCACGTCAGTCATTTCGACGGGGGAGCGATCGTCGACGTCCTGCCGGGACCGTTTCAAACGCGTCTCGCCATTGCCACGTGGGAAGAATTTTTCGAGCGAGAGACGGAATCGCTGTGGGGGCGGATCAAAAAACGGATCCTGTGGGAATTCACCACGATCTGCTATAATATTTTTCCGATCCCGCAATCGAAAGGATTTCGGAAAAGCATGAAATACATCGGAGAACTGCTCGATCACGACTGGAACGTGCTTTTCTTTCCCGAAGGACAGCGGTCGATCGACGGCAGCATGCATCCGTTTCGCCGGGGCATCGGCATGATCGCAAAAGAAATGAAAGTGCCGATCGTGCCCGTTCGGATTGACGGACTCCGGGACGTTCTTCCTCGCGGTGCGTCCTGGCCGGACGAAGCGCCGGTTCGTATCGAAATTGGTGAACCGATTGCATCTTTTGAAGAGGAAACCTACAGTGACATTTCGGACCGTTTATGGGACACGATCAACGACATGGAACACACCTCCGACAGGGACGAAACCGAATGCGTGCCGGTTGAATTCTATGAAGCGGACGACTGTCCGCTGTGTCACGAAGCAAAACAGGAAATCGCCCGGTACGCCACCCGTTATCCGGTTGACATGAACATCACGGACATCGAAACCGATCCGGACCTTCACGAGGAATACGAACACTCCATTCCGGTCGTGTTCGTCAACGGGACCCTGGCCTCAAAAGGCAAATTTAACGAACGACGTTTTGAACGGCTGGTCCGGGAAGAACTCGAAATGAAAACAGGATCGAGGGACGATTCCCAACATTCCACAAACTAACCGAACACCCCAATGTCATTCTTTACGGATGATCAGAAAGACGTACTGCATTCACTCCGCGGAAACAAACCAAATTTCCGCGAGATTACCGAGTTTCTGTCGGGCCCGCTGAACGATTTCCTCAACGACCGGGTTGCGCCCGGCGTCTACGAACGGGATCGTGAGGAACAGTTCGACGTCGACCTGTTTCAGGAACTTGGTGAACTGGGGGTCTTCGGACTTTCTCAGCCGGAGGACCACGGCGGAATGGGCCTCTGCCATACCTTCTGGACGGCCGCTCTGGAAAGCCTCGCCAAAGCGGACGCCGGACTCGGACTCGCCGCAGCTATTCACGTTACCACTGCCCATGGTCTCCGAACCCACGCCGACAGGGAACTTATCGAACAATATCTTCCCCCGCTGATAGAAGGACGAGAAATGGCCTGTTTCTGCCTCTCGGAACCGGGGAGCGGCTCGGACGCCAAAAACATGGAAACCACGTATCACCCGGACAACGACGGAAACTACGTGTTGAACGGCACAAAATACTGGATCACCAACGGCGTATCGGCAGACACCTACTTCGTCGTCGCCGCACGGGAGGACGACCCGGAAACCCACAGCGCGTTCCTTGTGAGAAAAGGACAGGAGGGCACGTTCGAACAACATTCAATTCCCGATAAAATGGGTGTTCGCTCCTCCGAAACCGCCGAACTTATCTTCCGGGATTACCGTGTGCCGTCTGATCACTTAATCGGAACCGAGGGGGACGGGTTCCGATACGCCATGCAGATGCTGAACGGTGGACGTATCGGAATCGCTTCCTGGGTCACCGGCATCGCAAGCGGGGCGTTTGAAAAGATCCTGAAATACGCGTCGGATCGAGAACTGTTTGATAAAAAACTTAAAGATCACGACCTCGCCCGTGCGGAATTCAGTGAAATCCTGGAAAAAATCTGGTCCGGGCGACACCTGGCCTACACCGCAGCTTACCATCTCACGGAAGGACACGACATTGAACAACGGGCGGCTATTGCGAAAGTGGCCGCCTCCGAAGGAGCGGTGTTTGCCTGCGAACGAGCCATCGAATACGGCGGAGGGTACGGGTACGTGCAGGACGGAAAAATCGAACGGCACCTTCGGGACGCCCTGCTGGGTCAGATCGGCGAAGGTGCAAACGAACTGCTGAAAGTGCGGGTCATTCCTCGCTTTTTGTTCGAAGATTTCGATCCGGACCGTATTCCCGCACCCTGGTGAATCACCTGACGCCGGTCCGGAGTCATCACATTCGGCTCGACGTCACGTGATCCACAGGAAAACCTGAGCAAACGAAACATTCCCGGAGGTTCCATGGTCAAAATTTA
This sequence comes from uncultured Planctomycetia bacterium, assembly GCA_964606115.1. Classification (GTDB taxonomy): domain Bacteria; phylum Planctomycetota; class MHYJ01; order CAYXQY01; family CAYXQY01; genus CAYXQY01. The sequence continues at coordinate 6,300 of CAZSFH010000141.1, forward strand.
CACTCGATCCGGCGACGAAGGGAACACACATCTGTTCGGAGGGGAACGCGTTTCAAAACAGGACCTTCGCGTCCGTGCGTACGGCGCGGTCGACGAACTGAACAGCTACGTCGGTATCATTCGAAGCGAATGCGAGAACGACGAGCTCACGGAGATCCTGACCGAAATCCAATCCCTGCTGTTCGTTTGCGGAGCGGACCTGGCCTCGCCGAAGTCCGACGACGAAGACACGGACGAAAACGAACGGGAAAAACGGATCAAAGAAAAGGACGTAACGTTGCTGGAAGACTGGATTGACCGGTTCACCGACGAGCTGGATCCGATCTCCAACTTTATCCTTCCGGGCGGTACCTCCACCGCAGCACGCCTTCACATGGCGAGAAGCATCTGCCGTCGCGCCGAACGGGAAGCCGTCTATCTGAAGGAAACCGAACAGACCTCTCTCGGGTCGATCGTTCCATTCCTCAATCGCCTCTCCGACTTTTTCTTCACCCTCGCCCGATACTGCAACCATGAATCCGGCACGAACGAAATTCCGTGGAACGCCCCGCTGTCGGAAGACGATTAATGTTATACTCTAAATGATTTATCGTCGCTTCCTAACGCTCGCAGATCCTTTACTCCGGAACCCACGTGCCATAAACATACGAAACACGTTTTACTGTTATTATATATGAGGAAACGGACGAATCCTCCAGACGCAGAGACCGGGAACAAAGAAAGCATTCCGAACTGGTTTTTCTGGATGATGATCGCCGGGGTGTGCATATTTCTTCTGATTATCACGTACGTTGTGCTCGTCTATTCCTGGAAGTGGAACTTCGACCGTGAAGTAAAAAAAGGCTAAAACAAAAAGGCATCCCACATTCTCCCGAAGCACTCCAGAAAGCCTATCAAAAACGCCAGCCGGATCGCAAAGACTACTCCTCGTGGTCGCCACCCGAATCATTTAAGGAAGCGAGAAACAAAATCGAATCAGATCAGCTCTACCCCACAGATCACGAAGAATAATTGACGATGGATCCCGAAACGAGAAGAAAAAAAGCTCGGAAGGTGCTGGACGTGCTGGAACCGGAGCAAGAAAAAATCAAGAAACAAATTGAGGAGGAGATTCAACCCGCAAAACTGGACTTCTCAAAGGGTCCCGATGTGCAACTTCCACACGCGACAAACCGCCTCGATGAAGCTAATCTCCTCTCGTATTACGCTAAAGCTTTGATCGACCTCGACTCCCCCGTTGGGGGTTCAAAAAGCCCGCGAAGCGGGCGGAATATTGTCAGCCCTCGGTGGAGCGAAGCGGAACCGGGGGTTTATACGGAATCCCAATGTATTGAACCCCCGCAGGGGGTAGCACAA
>CAZSFH010000142.1:0-7640 GCA_964606115.1 uncultured Planctomycetia bacterium
GCTGGGAGTCGGATTCGAACCGACAACCACCGGTTTACAAAACCGGAGCTCTGCCGTTGAGCTACCCCAGCATACAAACGCAGGAGTTCCTAAATCAGGAACTCCTGCGTTTGTATGCGTATGTTTTCCCCCTTCCCTGGACGGCGGGAATGGAGGAAACGTTTTACATCATTTTATTCTATCGGAGATGCGACGTATTTACCACCTTTTTCTGTCGTGGGGCCGGCGATAAGAATTTTTTGTGGACACCTGATTCGAATGGAGGGATAACGGTGGGATGTTCTTTTCCCTTGTCCTGCCCGGGTGTGTTTTTATTTTACGCGGTTTCGGCCAGTTCTTCTTCGAAGGCGTCGCGGATCGGGGCGACGCCGATGCCCTCTTCAACCACCAGGGTCTCGGCCGGTTGTTCCCGGCACTTCTCAAGAGCTTTTGAGTATTGATCTCCCAGGCGGCTTTTCATCAGGAGAATGTAATTGTATTTGTTGGTGTTCAGCTGATCGAGTTTTTCACTGAGTGACGTTGAATCGTCCTCGACGATGTCCAGCCACGTCAGGTCCTCAAACTGGAAGGCATCCTCGATGCGGCGTTTCCATTCGCTCGTCACTTCGTCGGACAGCGCCAGCACTCGCTCGTTTCGGGTGGTTTGCAGGATCTCCTCCTCGACGTCCGGTCCCAGGGTCGGGCGCCGATAGACTTCCGGTTGATCGGATTCGTCCCGGTCCTGTTCCGCGTCCGTTTTTCGTTCCCGGATGACTTCACGCAGCGGTTGAAGTTCCTCGACCTCCTCGAGCAGGTCGGTGAACCGCTCGGCGATTTCAATGACGGCCGGGTCATCCATGGCCAACAGATCCATGCCCTCGATGAGCGTGGACTTTACTTCTTCGCGAGCCGGATCGTCTTCGCCGGCGAGCTCGCGGAGACGCCGCCGGCAGATCTTTCGGTCTTTTTTTCGCTCACGAGGCGGTTCCTGGAGAAACTCGCGCGCCCGTTTTTCCCGCTGGAGACTGAGCCGCAGTTTTCGTTTCTGTTCGTCGAGGTACTTGTCCCAGTCGGTGGTAAAGCTACGTTTCAGGGCGTCGATCCACTTGCATTCACTTTCCCGCGTAACGGTGGTGAGTTTTCCAAAGAAAACGTGCATTTTTCGGGAGAAGTCGTCCGGAAGAACATCGGACCATTCCTCGAGCCGGTCCTGGATTTTACGTGCGCGAGCCGCCCAGATGGCAAGCTGCGCGGAGCGGCTCTGAACGGAAAGCGATTCGAGGACCTGTATCCCCCGTTCGGCTTCCTGAAACAGCTCTTCGGCCTCGGCGATGGCGTCCAGGACGTCCTCGGGCACGTCCTGCATACGGGGGTCCTTTCGTACCATCAGGCGGCGCTAGGAGGACGTGGTATTTTCCGCGGTCGAGATGTCATCGGGTTCCTGTGTTCCGTCTTCGGTGGTCGTGGACGCTTCGGGTTCCCAGTTTAGTTCGTCCTCTCCCGGAAATTCGCCGGCCTTCAGCGGTTCATTGATCTGTTCTTCGTCCGAATCCGGATCTTCGGGGGGAGGGGGAGTTTGCTGATCCGGTTCTTCGGTTGTTTCCTGTGCTCCGTCGCCGGTCCGCGGTGAGTCGGGTTCGGGGGGATGGGGACGACGTTCGGGGTCCGGAATTTCCTCGCCGTTCAGTATGCTCTGAATACCGCCGGCCTGGAGGCTCCTGAGGCTGCTCAGCAGGTTCTCCACTTCATCCCGAATCTGCTGAACGTTGTTGAGCGTGGATTGAATTCGTTGTTCGATCTGGTTGCTCCGGTTGACGAATTTCTTGAGATCGGCAATCTTCTCCCGCAGCGTGTCCTGTGAATCCTGAGCGTTCTCCGCACACATAATGTTTTCCTCTAATTTGTGGTGTTTTACGACTTTTCATGGTTTGTTTTATTTCGCATTTTACGATTCATCATCTGAGATTTCATCTTAAACAATCAACATTTTCATTGCAATGTTTCACGACCCGGAATACGATCACGGGGCCAGGCGTTGAATCGTCCACGTCCCGTCGTCTTTACGGTATCGAAACCGGTCGTGCAGACGGCCGGCACGGCCCTGCCAGAAAATGTATTCTTTCGGCGTCAGGCGATATCCACCCCAGTTTTCGGGACAGGGAATCTGTTTGTTGCGAAATCTTTCAAGAAACTGTTCACGGAGTTCCTCCAGTTCCGCCCGGTCTGTTATGACCGAGCTCTGATCGGACACGTGGGCGGCAATCCGGCTTTCACGGGGTCGTTTCCGGAAGTACGCTTCGACGTCCTCCCTCGGCAAAGAGGAGACGGGTCCCGAAAGTCGGACCTGCCGGTGAAATTCCTTCCAGTAAAACGTCAGTGCCGCCCGGGTGTTTTCCTGAAGGTCCTGAGCTTTACGGCTCTCGAGGTTCGTAAAAAAGCGGAATCCCTCGGGACCGTATCCACGCAGCACGACGGTCCGGGCTGAGGGCATCCCGTCGGCGTCGGCGGTGGCAAGGGTCATGGCATCCGGAAGTGTAACGCCGGCAGTTGTTGCTTCGTCAAACCACTTTTGAAACTGGTCGACGGGGTCGGACAACAGGTCCGACCGGTCCAGTTCATTTCCGTTATAATCTTCTCGGTATTGCTCGAATTCCATGGGTCAAATTTGTTGCGAGATGAATGGTGTTACGGTTCCTTTTCGGCCACAAAACAGTGGAGAAGTCCTTTTTTAAACTCCGCTATCGACTCAAGTCTCGCCAGTGGAATCAGCCGTTCGAACAGACGAATCTGTCTCGGGGACAGGGTTCGTGTTTTCATTATTTTATTGTTGATCATCCATCCGATTTTACCCAGGACGTTGAACGGCTGAATGGAAATTTTATTGAACCCTCCCTCACGAAGACGCTCGTGGAGCTGGTCTTCCGTATATCGCCGGACGTGACATACGTCTGGTCCAGCGGTCCTTTGAGATGAGGATCCGCCGCGACGATTCCGGTGAAGGTTCCGTCTTCGGTCAACAGACGGTGGGCGCGTTGAATAATCTGTTCGTCCCGGTGATGTTTGTGGAGTCCGTTCACGTACAGGAGGGTGTCCGGTTGCGGTTCGAGCGCCGGTGGATCGTTTTTCTCCGGGTTCCATTCGAGCACGTCGACGTTTTCGGATGCCCCGTGGCTTCGTTCCATTTCCCGCACCAGAAACGGGTCCCAGTCGGAAAGTATGACCTGTTCGCGATCCATCATAAACCGAACGAAATTCCCGAACCCGGAGCCGATTTCCAGGATTCGGTTGCCGAGGTAAGGTTCGAACTGTTCGAACTGCCAGCGGTTGTAGGCGCCGGCGCCTTTCAGCATTTGAAGAAGGCGCCAGTCCATCGCCTTCCCGTCGAGGTTTTCAAACAGGAAAGAGGAAAGAATGCGTCGGATCGCTCGGAGGCCGTCCATCCAGCCAATTTTTTTCCCCTCCACCGCGCTCCGGCCGTGGTAGGATATGGGAACTTCGTAAATGCGTGCCCGAAGCTTCGCCAGTTTGGCGGTAATTTCCGGTTCGAAGCCGAACCGGGACCTTCGGAGCGGAATGCCCTGGATCAGTTCGGTCCGAAAAACCTTGTAACAGGTTTCCATGTCCGTCAGGTTGAGGTTGGTGAACATATTTGAGATCTGGGTCAGAACGCGGTTTCCGAGCGTGTGCCAGTACGAGAGCACACGGTGTTCCTGACCGGCGAAACGACTTCCGTACACCACGTCCGCCTGTCCCGCCACAAGAGGACGGAGGAGTCGTTCGTAGTCATTCGGGTTATATTCGAGATCCGCGTCCTGAACGATGGTGTAGGTCCCTTTCGCGTGCTTGAAACCGGTTCGTAGCGCGGTGCCCTTGCCGGCGTTCTGTTGTAGAAAATGGAGTTCAACCGGTGGTTTTTCGTCATCGAAAGTGCCGGATTGGGTGAAGGATTTAAGTTTTTCCCGGGTGCCGTCGGTGGAACCGTCGTCGACGACGATGACCTCCCGTACGACACGCTGGTTACGAACCCGTCGGAGAATTTCCCGGACCGTATACCGTTCGTTGTATACCGGTATCACGACGCTCAGAATCCGGTCCGGCACGCTGGTTTGATTCACGTTCGGGTGGGTAAAATCTTTGTGAATCCGATGTTGAAAAACAAAATATAGCGCCCTGTCATGCTCATTGCTGTTCTTTATGCGTTTTGCTTTGCCTGCAGGGCCCGTTTCTGTTCCTTCGAATATTCAACCTCGAACCCCATGTCTTCAATCATCTGAATGTCCTCGTTTTCGTCCTGGCCGGAGGTGGTCAGGTAATCGCCGACGAACATCGAGTTGGCCGGATACAGGGCCAGCGGCTGGAGGGATCGCAGGTGTATTTCACGGCCCCCCGCGATGCGAATTTCCGTTTCGGGGTTGGTGAACCGGTACATGCAAAGTACCTTCAGGCATTTTCGCGGGTTGAGTTCCCAGGTTCCCTGGAGGGGGGTCCCTTCAATCGGATTCAGAAAATTAACCGGTAGCGATTTTACGTCGATCTCGCTCAGTTCCAGAGCGGCGTCGACCATGTCATCTTCGTCTTCCCCCATGCCCAGCAGGACGCCGCTGCACAGTTCAAGGCCCGCTTTCCGCACGTTTTTAAGGGTATCCACTCGATCCTGAAACGTGTGGGTGGAACAGATTTCCGGGTAATGATCCTCGCTCGTGTTGAGGTTGTGATTGATCCGGTCCACGCCCGCGTCGGCCAGGGCGTTCGCGTCGTCTTCGCTTAGTAGCCCGAGGCACGCACAGACGTTCAGATCGAATTCCGACTTGATCGCTTCCACGGCGTCGCAGACCTGATCGAGTTCTCCGGGACGGGGTTCTCGACCGGATGCGACGATGCAGTAGGTGCATGCGTCGTTCTCGGCGGCTTCCCGCGCACCGTCCAGCAATGTATCCCGGTCCATCATTTTGTATTCATTAATATTAGTGTCCGCGACGCGGGACTGTGAGCAGTAGTGGCAGTCTTCTTCACAGTGCCCGCTCTTTGCGTTCATCAGGAAGTGCAGACGCACTTTCTGATCGAACGCGTCGCGACGAATACGGTAGGCCGCCGCCAGCAGATCCATGAGCTGTTCGTCCGGAGCCGAAAGAATGTCGAGCGCTTCCGGTCGATTGATCGATCCCCCGTCAAGAATCCGATCCGCAATGTTGTTCCAGCGGGTGTCCGCTGATTCGTCCACGTGTAAAGTCGTCATTGGTGTCCTCCGGTTAAAACAAGTTTGTCGCGAGTAGTTCGGGCAAGTGTTCTTCCACGTTCATCGTCGACGAAACGGCCTCACAGAGTTGATCGATCTCGGCCTCCGACGGGGGCATCCCGGTGTTTAAGCCGTCGATTTTCGGGAGTTTGCCGAGGACTCTCGTGTCCGTCAGACGTTCCAGTTCGGCCGGATTGGTTTGTTCGGCGACGTCCGGGTCCTCGGGAAAGCCGCTTAGAACAATGCCCATCACGTCCAGGCCGCGCTGACGCGCGACTTCCACGGTCAGGGCGGTATGGTTCAGTGTCCCCAGCGACGGTCGGGCCACCACCAGGATCGGCAGACGCCACGCGGCGGCGAGATCCGCCATGGTCTGTTCGTCGTTGATCGGGACAAGTAAACCACCTGCCCCTTCCACGAACAGCAGGTCGTGTTTGTCGGACAGCTTCTGAAACGCCCGGTCGGCGTGCTCCAGCGGAACGGTTTCGCCTTTGCGATCCGCGGCCACGGACGGGGCGAGAGGTTCATCGTACTGGACCGGCACAATCTCATCGAGTGATTCGGACAGGTCCGCGGCCAGTTTATGAAATCGGCCGTCCAGCGGAACGCCGTCGGTCACACCGGTTTCGATGGGTTTGAGCACCCCCGTCGACAATCCCTGACGGTTGCACCACGAGGCCAGGGCGGCGGTGACCACTGTTTTCCCGACGCCGGTGTCGGTTCCGGTAATGAAAATTTGTTTTCGATTTTTAGCCATGGATAATTTTCGTGCTCAAGTGACGATTTCGACCGCTTGACCCGTCCGGTTTCCGGACGGCGTCCCGAAATGGCGATATCATGTTATCAAGTTTCCGGATTCAAGTAAATTTTTTTCGTTGATTGCTGGAAAGGGTTTCGCTGGACGGGTGTTTGCCGATAGATCAAACGGTGTGAAGGACGATGTTGAGCAAGCCTACTGTGAAACACGGGGAAACGTTCTTCAGTGTTCTTTACAGGCCCGTGTATTCCGACTGAATATCCCGTCTCGAGAACAATCGGGTCCGCTGAACGACTCCTGCTATCCAAAAATAATATCAGGAACGACCCTTTTCCGTTCGGTTCCACGATAATGGTCCCCCCGATTAGCGTCACGGATATCAGCGGTTTTCCTGTTTTTAGCGATGTCCCCTGACGCTGGTCCGTCATCAAATTCTGTTTACCGTGACGTCACAGCCACCAGAGTTGTTCAGCCAGCGTTTCCCGGTTCATGGGCTCCGCGTTCGGCATCCGAAGCGTGACGGGACGCTCGCGACGGACCAGCCGCTTCAGTTCCGTGGTCAGGACCCGGAGGCAATCAAACGTTTTCAGATCGGTAATCGGTTTGTCGGGTGAAGGTGCTTTCAGGTCGCCGGGGTCGGGGGTTTGATTCACGGTACGGTGCTGTTTGATCTGCCCGCTTTGACCGCGGAGAATTCGCCAGGAGCCATCCGGCAGGGGAGTTGCCGGTTTCCATGCCAGCGACCAGGAGGCAAGGCTCCTGATCCAGCGTCCGAGTCGCAGGTCACGGCCGGCACGACGGACCATTGATTCGAGAAACGAGGTTATCTGTTCCGGCGTCCGGTGGTCGGACTCATCGGATGATCCATCAAGCTCCGAGTCCTGGACAGCCTCGGATTCGTCGCTGTCCTGCTGTTCTTCTTTTTTCTTCTGAATCCAGAGTTTTCGGCCGAGCTCGAGAAACTGGTCCAGGGCCTTGAACGGGTCCTGCAATTCGTTCAGGCCGTGTCGCCGCCGGAACCGGTGCCAGCCCTTTTTGAATGTCGGTTCCGTCATCAGCTGGCGGACACGGTGGGAGGTGGGGGAGGTACGGGAGACGTCGGTTCGAAGACGTTCGATAAGGTCCCGTAGCCGGATCAGGGAGTGTCGATTGGTGATGGGACCGATACGGCAGGTATCATTCGGGGAAGATCGAAAGGTTTGCAGGTTTCGGTTCCCATAGACAAGTTCGTTTCGATCCGGCTTGAGAGCGGTATTGTACGGGGGGTCGTGTTGCTTGATCTCGTGGGTTTCGCAAAGGGCGGCTTCGAGCGGGGTGGGAGTTTCGTTGCAGTCCACGTCGTGGACGCGTGAGACCAGTTCCAGTTTGTTTTCGGACAGGGAACGGTGGGACTGGAAATAGGAGTTGACACGGTCTTTTAGCGACCGGGCCTTTCCGACGTACAGGACGTTGTCGTTCCGGTCTTTCATCCGGTAGGTACCGGGACGGTCGGGCAGGGACAGGCGGCGTTCCCGGGAGATGGGAAAGGAGTAACCGTCCCCGGAACGACGGGGGGAGGTGGTTTCCATCCACGCTTCGAGTTCGTCGATCGTGGTCACGTCCTCGGTTTCGATCAGGACCCGGATCAGGTTGGACCAGACGGCGCAGGTCCCGCGCAGGTGCGGGGTA
>CAZSFH010000143.1:0-7606 GCA_964606115.1 uncultured Planctomycetia bacterium
AGACCACTCGCTGAGATCTCACTGAGTGCACGCACCCTTTTCAGATCCGGTCTAAAAAGACCAAATCCCATTCGGCACCGCCTGCAATCCTCCCCAAAACGTATTGATTTTGTGTTATAATATCGTTTCTCACTGACTGTAAAACAACGAATCATTCAACCGCCGTCGCCCATTGACCTAACAACATGACAAAGCGACGCACAATTTTTATTTTAAGCATGCTGTCCGTGCTCCCCCTCCTTCTTCTGGGCCAGCTGGTCCACGTTCAGGTGTTTGATCATGAATATTACCTGAAACGGAGCAAGGAAGCGATCTCCCAAATTGAGATGCAGCGGCCGTTACGGGGTCGAATCAAGAGTCGATCGGGCAAAATACTTGCTCGAAACCAACGTCAATACGATCTCTACATCATTCCGGCGTACGTCGAAGATCGAACGCAATTATTTCAGAACATCTCCGATCTTACGGGATCTCGAACGAAAGCGCTGGAAGAACGATATCAGGAAATCACAGGAAAAATTGAAGCCTACGCAAACCGTGTTGAGAATGAAGAAGAACAGAAAAAGATTTACGCCGAGCGGTACAAGCAACGACGGAGACGCAGCGCGAGGCGAAGCCCTCATCTCCTCTCCAAATACCTTTCTTTTGAAGAAGTGATCGAAATTAAAACCAACCGTTCCGCGTTCAAAGGAACCATGGTTAAGGGTCGCCCCACCCGTACGTATCCGTACGGACGCTTCGCCGGCCATGTGACCGGGTACGTGGCAAAGTACAGTGAAGAACGAACAAAAGACGGGATTCCCGAAATTGACTGGATGCTCAAGAACTACTATCAGAAATATCTCCTCCCTCACATCGGAGACGATTTTTTTACGAGACTCAAATGGCGTGGAGCTTTCCGGGAGGGACAGATCGGTAGATCGGGTGTCGAAAAATCATTCGACATGATGCTGCGGGGCAAACCCGGTGCGACACTTATCGAGCGAAACCTTGTCTCGGGAAACTCCGAAGTACACCAGAACGTCGTTCCCGAAAACGGAAAGGACCTTCGTCTTTCCGTGGATATCGACATTCAAAGAAAAGCCCTGCAAATTCTCCGCCATCAGAAAATCAGAGGGGCTTTCGTCCTGCTCGACGTGGATACCTACGAAGTACTGGCCGCGGCAGCGAATCCAACGTACGATCCAAACCGTCTCGTATCCCCGGTCACGCGCCAGGCGGTCGAAAAAATTCTCGGCGGAGGCGGACCGACCCTTTTTAATCGGGTGATCTCAGGCCAGTACCCTCCGGGCTCCGCGTTTAAAACGCTCGTCGCCATGGCCGGAATGAAAACCGGTTCCATCTCGTCCCGGACCCGGATTAACTGCACAGGACAGTACCAATACGGGGACAATGTCTGGAAATGTTGGATATATGACACAACAGGGAGCGGACACGGCGAATTAACGGTGGCCGGTGCATTGAAACATTCGTGCAACTATTTCTTTTATGAAACGGGCCGGCGTATCGGAGGACGCACTCTCAAAGAATGGGCGCGAAAATTTGAATTTGGACAAAAAACCGGAATTCGGCTTCCCGCCGAAGCGTCGGGAAATATGTTTCAATCCCGGGAGGTCATTAATGCCGCGATTGGTCAGGGGAGCCTGACGGTGTCCCCACTGCAAATGACACGATTGATCGCCTTCGTGGCGGGAGGAAATCCCTATAAAACACCGACCATCCTGAAGAACCCGGACCATTCTCAGAATCCGAAGCGGATCCCGGTCGACAGGGAAATTCTTCAATCCATCCGTGAGGGGATGTTCAAGGTCGTCAACGAACGAAAAGGAACCGCACATCGACAAAAAACAAAAATGCTTTACTCCGGTGAGCTCGGATATCAGGTCGCCGGCAAGACGTCCACGGCTCAGATTGGCGGGGATCGGGAACCCCATGCCTGGTTCGTCGGATTTGCGCCTTACGAGAACCCGGAGGTCGCTTTTGCGCTGATTTATGAACACGGCGGCTCCGGTGGTGGAAACGCAGCGCCGGTCGCAGGACAAATTCTGAATTCCGTGAAACTTCCCTTTCAGCAAACGGATGATCAATCTGCGTCAGATCAAAAAGATTGAATGGCCGCTGGCCATCGCGGTCATCGCCCTCAATATTATTGGCATCACGACCATCTGGAGCGTGGCCGGAATTCGTGAAGGAGGCATACTTCATTTTCCTGCGAAGCTTTCCGGTTCGACAGTTTTTGTTCATGCTCTTCGGCCTCTGTATCATGGTGGGGACCGCCTGCTTTAATTACCTGCACCTCCAGAAGTATGCCTGGTGGATTTACGGCGGTGTCATTTTTCTGCTTCTTCTCGTGCTCACGGATGTCGGTAAATCACACCGGGGCTCTCAGCGATGGATTCCACTCGGCATCGTCGACCTCCAGCCCTCCGAGCTGGCGAAAATCGGGGTCTCGATCGGGCTGGCTCGTTATTTGATGTACAAAAAACACATGGAGCGTCTACCGAACCTGATTCCTCCGTTCCTCGTTGCGATCGTACCCACTGTATTGATCCTGATCGAACCGGATCTCGGCTCGGCGGCCATGTTCGGCCCCCTTTTCCTGGTCATGTTGTTCGCCGCCGGCGCTTCCCCGAAACACCTCGTCACCGCCGTTGTCATTACGCTGCTGATGGTTCCGTTCGCGTACCGGTACGGGCTGGAACCGTACCAAAAAGCTCGGATTGTAGGTTTCATTCAACCCGAGCAAGTCCCCATGGAAGAAGGCTATCACCTTATTCGATCCCGAATCGCCATCGGAAGCGGTGGAATACGCGGAAAGGGATTCGGGAGTTCCCTCGAAAAATACTCGAAACTGGTCCCCGAACGCCATAACGACTTTATTTTTACTGTGATCGGAGAAGAAAGCGGTCTTCTTGGTTCGGCCACCGTGGTCGGGTTGTATCTGGTGATCCTCTTTTTCCTTTTAAAAATCGCTTACTTCACCCGAGAGCCCTTTGGTAGACTGCTGGTCATCGGACTGGCCGCGGTCTTCACGATCCAGAGCTTTGTGAACATCGGCATGACGATCGGTCTTGCTCCCGTTACCGGACTCACGCTTCCATTTGTTTCCTATGGTGGATCCTCCCTGGCCACGTCCTATATGGCCATCGGGATCGCTCACTCCGTGAAAGCCTATTCGGTTCCGTCGTTCTCCGAAAAAGATCACGATTACACCGACGATATCATTCGTGAAACCCCAATGCACCGGGAAGGAGAGCTCATTTCATGAACCGATCACTTCGTATCAGTGTCATTGGTAGCGGCCACTCGGATTCGGATGTCCTCGAGGCCGCCGAAGAAACGGGAGCCCGAATCGCACGGCGGAACGCCGTCCTGGTATGCGGCGGACTTGGAGGGGTTATGAAATCAGCTTGCCGGGGAGCAAAACGTGAAGGGGGAACAACGATCGGTATTCTCCCCACAAGGAATGCCTCCGACGCCAATGAATTCGTCGATTTTCCCATCGTCACCGGAATGGGAGAAGCACGAAACGTCATTGTCGCCCTCTCGGGAGAAGGGGTGATTGCGGTTGGGGGACGTTTTGGAACCCTCAGTGAACTCTCCTTCAGCCTGAAAGCCCGAAAACCGGTTGCTGCGGTGAAGTCCATGAATGTGAAGTCCCTCCTGGAAACACCGGATTTCTACGTCAGCACCTCCCCGTCGGACGCGGTGGAATGGGTTTTCAATCAGCTATGACACGGGCTCCCGACGAGATCCACTCATCCGGCGACAAAAGCACGGCCGAAACGGAAACAATCGTCGCCCGATCGACACCGCCCGGCCGTTCCCTCAAAGCGGTCGTCCGCACGAGTGGTCCGGACACCCTTGATATCGTCCGCAAGCTTTCGACCGATGCATCACCTGAATGGCTTCGATCGAATCATAATCATCGTGTAGCAGAGCAAACGGAATTAATCCTGAACATGAACCCGTCCGTGACCCTCCCCGCCACCGTTCTTCTTATGAAAGCGCCCCACTCATATACCTGCGAGGACGCCGCGGAGTTCCAGGTTCCGGGATCCCCTCCCCTGATCGAACGTCTTGTCGAAGAGATTCTGGCGTCCGGGGCCCGAATCGCCAGACCGGGTGAATTCACGGAACGGGCATTTCTCAACGGACGCCTCGACCTTACACAGGCGGAGGCCGTTCTCTCTCTCATCGAAGCCCGGGACGACGCTGAACGGAGACTGGCAATCGGTCAGCTTGAGGGAAAACTGTACGAAAAAATTGAAGACCTGCGAGATCGATTAACACATCTCTGCGCGTATGTCGAATCCGCGCTCGACTTCTCCGATCAGGACATCGAGGTCATCGACCGGGACGGCATTCGATCCTACCTGAACCCCATCCGACAGCGCATCGAGGAGATCCTGGAAACCGACCGCAACGAAACCCCGGTTCGTGAGGACCCGCGCGGTGTACTGTACGGCCGCCCAAACGTCGGTAAATCAAGCCTGTTCAATCATCTTATTGAGGAAGATCGTTCTATCGTTACGGAAATTGCCGGAACGACCCGGGACGTGATCGAAGGCACCGTGTCGCTGGACCAGCATTCTCTCCGACTCTTCGACACGGCGGGCGTCAACAACACGGTCGGTTCGAACTCAGATCGAAGCCGTCTTGAACAAAAAATGGCAGAAAAAACCCGGAGCACCGTTCGCGACGCCGACGTGATCCTGTACCTGGAAGAAAGCCGTCGTGTTCTTAACCAGGAAACCTTCCCGGATCTTCCTGAAACAGTTCCGGACGCGGCACGGTGCATTCCCGTCCTTTCAAAAGTCGATCAGCTCTCCGACGAGGAACGAGACCACCTGAGACGTCATTTATCTGATACAGTCTCGGGTTCGCAACACGTCTTCACCAGCGCCAGAACCGGGGAAGGATTGGAAGCGCTAAAGTCCCTTCTTCAGGAACAGATCTCAGCGTCCTCGAACAGCGGAGGAGCCTTTCGACTGAATATGCGCCATATCCAGCACCTGAACGACGCCCGGGATCACCTGCAGCGTGCCAATCAGGCGGTGGAACAGGATCGACCCTATGAATTAATCGCGGTCGACCTTCGGGACGGACTCGAATCCCTCGGGAAAATTGTCGGGGACGTCGGAATTGAAGGGATACTGGACGTCATTTTCAGCGAGTTCTGCATCGGGAAATAATCATGAATCCCGGTACTTGCCCTCGGAAAACTGCTTGAGGGCTGGACCTGTTCCCACAGTGTACGTGTGTTTGTTGTAGTGCACGCAGCGAAGCGGAGTGCACGTTGTTTCTTGTTATGAGTTCAATCCGTGTGGAGCGTATGGTTCCCTTTCGCGTTCGGGAAAGACCGTTCATCGCTCCTGTGTTTTTGTAAAATAATAGAAATTCAAAGGTGAAGAACCGTCCGATCTCGTCTCTCTCAACCGGAGGGTCTTTCCCGCGGAAGTTGAATAACAACGTGCACTCCGCTTCGCTCCGTGCACTACAACAGACACACTGAATCAACGCGTTCAGTGCCCTGCTATCAGACGGGGGGTTCGGGTTTTTGCTGTATCAAATCAATATGCTGGGAACCGAAACCCAAGTACGAAGCGTTCCACAGCGAGTCATCCGCGGGACCATACCGTCCGGCCTAAAAACGGCCCCCCGTCCCGGTGGGCGGAGAAAGGAACCAAAATAAAACGTTGAAGAATCACGGATTCCCCCCTATAATAAATGTTCTCGCGGAAGTGGCGGAACTGGCAGACGCGCCAGGTTCAGGACCTGGTGGGCATTGCGCCCGTGGAGGTTCGAATCCTCTCTTCCGCATCTTTTTTATTTGCCCTTCCCTCTTCCAGCCATGCCCACGTTAAAAAACAACAAAGCCTACAAAAATTTTAACATCGAGGAAGAATACGAAGCCGGAATGAAACTGACCGGAACCGAGGTCAAGTCGCTACGCAATGGTCGAGGAAGCATTGACGGCGCGTACGCCAAAATCGAAGAAAATGAAGCGTTCCTTTATGGAATGACCATCCCGAAATATAAACACGCCAGTGAATATCACAATCACGACCCCGAACGGCCCCGAAAATTGCTCCTTCGACGCAATCAGATCAACCGTCTGATCGGGACCTCGGCGCGAAAGGGATACACGCTTAACGCCCTGAAACTCTACTTTCAAAACGGATACGTCAAGATCTTAATCGGGGTCTGCAAACGCCTCGACCGAAAAGACAAACGGGAAGATATCAAAAAGAAAGAGGCGGAACGTGAGATGCGCCGGGAGATGAAAAAGCGGAACCCGAATCAGTAGTGGGGTGTACGTTCAGTAATCGACGAAATTAGGCGTCTTTTGTAGTGCACGCAGCGAAGTGGAGTGCACGTTGTTTCTTGTTATGAGTTCAATCCGTGTGGAGCGTATGGTTCCCTTTTGCGTTTGGGAAAGACCATTCATCGCTCCTGTGTTTTTGTAAAATAATAGAAATCCGAAGGTGGAAAAACGTTCGATCTTGTCTCTCTCAACCGGAGGGTCTTTCCCGCGGAAGTTGGATAACAACGTGCACTCCGCTTCGCTCCGTGCACTACAACAGACACCCGCTGCCTACGGAATATGGATCCTGATTCGAGACGCACCCTGAGGGCTCAATAAGGCCCGCCATCTTTTCGTACAGAGTCTTCCCATTTACGGGGACCGTTCAGTTACAACGTAATGGCTCCCTGCGAGGCACTGGAGACGGTGTCTGCGTATTTTGCAAGCACCCCCCGGTCATAATTCGGTTCCGGTTGTTCCCAGCGGCTCAGACGATCCTCAATTTCCTGTTCCGACAGATCGAGGTCAAGGCGTTCCTCGTCCGGGTCCAGCAAAATCTGGTCGCCGTCCTCCACCACAGCAATCGGGCCGCCGTGGAATGCCTCCGGCGCGACGTGACCGATAATAATCCCATGGCTTCCTCCGGAAAAACGACCGTCCGTGATCAGAGGTACCTCCTCCGCGAGACCCGCTCCGACCAGAGCCCCGGAGACGGATAACATTTCCCGCATTCCGGGACCACCCGCGGGGCCCTCGTACTGAATCACAATGGCGTGCTCTTCGGTGATACGGCGTTCGAGAATATCATCGAGGGCCTCTTCTTCCTTGTCGTAAACCCTGGCGGTTCGTTCCATTCGATCCAGGTCCAGGCCCCCAAGTTTAAGGACGGCTCCCTCCGGAGCAAGATTCCCCTTCAGCACTTTGACGTGCCGCTCCACGGGCGCCAGGGGATTATCCAGCGGGTAAATCACGTCCTGATCCTCCGGACGTTCGGGGGCCTCCTCGAGGTTTTCCGCCACCGTCTTTCCGGTGACCGTCATGCAATCTCCGTTGAGAAGATCAGCGTCCAGCAGCATGTTCATAACCATCGGAATTCCGCCGATAGCGTCGAGGTCCGCCATCACGTATTTGCCGAACGGCGAGAAATTTCCGATCAGCGGGACCTCGGCGGAAGCGCGGTTAAAGTCGTCCAGCGTCAGGTCCACGTTCGCCTCGTTCGCCAGGGCCATCAGATGCAGAACGGCGTTGGTCGAACCGCCGAGCGCCATCATCAGATTCAGCGCGTTTTCAAACGCGGGG
>CAZSFH010000144.1:0-769 GCA_964606115.1 uncultured Planctomycetia bacterium
TTTTTGATGTTCTTCGGGGTTGATGACCACCCATTCCCAGAGCATATAAGCGGCCCGAAGGAGAGACTCGATCGGATTCAGCAGGCTGTTCGCCAGGACGTTGGTGAGAAATTTCGCGTGGCCGCTAAACCCTCCTTCCTCCTGAAACTCATTCAGTTTGGCCCGCCAGTCGGTTGGAAAGGCCATGGTGGATAGAAGACCGCCCTCGTTCTGCCCCGGTCGATTTCGTAGCCAGTCCAGTCCGCGTTTGCTCATTTTTCCCGCGTGATACGTGCCGGGGCGCTTTTTGAGTTGGTCCAGAAGCGTGCCTTCCTTGACGGACCGGAGGTTCGGATTTGACCGAAATCGTCCGATTCGGCGGGCATCGTCGTTCTGGAGACCGAGCTGGTTCCTCAGTTGTTTCGGATCCAGTCGAGAAAGAGCGATATCCCGGGCCGTTTGATGGTACTGCATTTCATCGTCAAGTCCCCGGATGAGGGATTTTCGTTTGGCCGGATCGGCTTCTTTCGAAATGTTGTCGATTCGCCGGTTAAAGTAGTTACGCGACGCTTCCGCCGTCTGGTGATACCATTTTTTCATGTCTTCACTCCACTTCTGAAGTGTTCGGGCCGGATTCTGGACGTCGATGCCCCGGGTTTTCATCCGCAGAGCTTCTTTTAGGCGGTTGTATTCCGAAGTAGAAAAGAGGCCGTCCGATCCGGTATGTCGTCCGGCGATCTCCAGGATCCGTTCCTCCGGGCTCCCTTCAGCCTTGCGGTACAGGGACGGA
>CAZSFH010000144.1:779-7604 GCA_964606115.1 uncultured Planctomycetia bacterium
GTCCGATCTCTTCGCGGGCCGCCAGCTTTCCGAGAGCGGAACGCACGTAATATTTTCCAGTTTTTTTCGCCGCGCTGGTGATGCGCTCGGAAAGTTGTTCGGAGAGGGAATCTCCCTGTTTCAGGGCGTTGTTTGCTTTCTGGAGATCTTCCGGGGAGAGATGATATTTATCGTGCAGGTTCTGATGAAAGAACGCGTTCATCTCACCCGTCAGATCCGCGCCGTCGGCGGGGTTCATCCGGCCGGCCGTGATCAATCCTTCCCGATCGGCCTCGGAGAGTTTCCGTGCTTTACGTCCCGGTTTTAGCCAGATCGGGTCGTCCGTGGAGCGCATCAGCTCGACAAATTTTTTTCCGCCGGGCGTGAAAAACACCCCGTCCGGTCCCGTTTCCACGTGGCGGGCCAGGTTCGTTTTGCCGGTCAATGCGTTCCGGATCCGATCGGGGTTTTTCAGGTGAATCATGGGGTTGTCGGAAAACAGGTTCATGTCGGGAGCGGTGGGCGGATAGCCCGCTTGATCGGTGAAAATCTTGTGGAAATCCCGTTCCAGTTTCTTTTGCGCCACGGATCGTTTCATGATTCGAAGCTGTTCCTGTATTCGTTCGGCCATGGCCTTATCGCCGGGGGAGGAACTGGAGCGTAATCGTTTTGCTTTTTTCTCCGCCTTCTTAATGGAGGTCGGTAATTTTAACTGTTTCTCGATGGCCTTCCGTTCCGAGTTGGACAACTTGTTTAGAATCCCCTTTATCTGTTTTTTTTGTTTCCGGGTATCGGGGTGGAAAAAGAAGGAACCGTCCCAGTCGTTTTCAAGCGGCTGCCATTTCCGCAGCTCCGATGGATCATCAAGGGCTCCGGTCCAGTATTTGTCCACCTCGGTTCCCGAACCCACTGACAGCACCGGCAGGTCGACGCCGTGTTTTTCCTGAAGGGATTCGATGGACCTGCGCAGATCCGAAAGCACCTCTTTGGTGGCGGCATTCCTCGTGGATCGATTTCCACTTTTCAGACGCTTGACCAGGTCCCGAAACGTTTCGAACTGTTCGGTCGTCATGCCCTCGTCCCCCACTCGCTGAAGCAGTTTTTTTGCTTCGGTCGGCTTCATTCCCGCTTTTTTCAGCCCGGCGGTCATCTGGGCCGGCCTAACAAACTTTCGTCCCTCGAGTGTTTTTTGAAGCGCGTCGTCGAAGGATTTCCCCTTTTTCATACGATTCAGTAAGTTCCGGGCCTCTCGACGGGTTAGTTTTTCCTGCCGC
The DNA here is from genome assembly GCA_964606115.1 of uncultured Planctomycetia bacterium. Classification (GTDB taxonomy): domain Bacteria; phylum Planctomycetota; class MHYJ01; order CAYXQY01; family CAYXQY01; genus CAYXQY01. The sequence continues at coordinate 2,033 of CAZSFH010000144.1, forward strand.
AACATCTCCGCTAATTTTTTCGGGTTCCGATTGTTGAGGGTGTCCTCGTCGAGTTGCTTTCGGATCAGATGGGTCAGTTCCTCCTCGTTGAGAATTTTCTCCCAGTGCTGGTTCCATTCTTTTCGGAGAAACGTTAGACCGCCGCGCGCCAGGTCCGCGGCAGATAACACCATCATGGCCACGTCAACGCTCAAAATCACGTTTTCGAAGACACGCTCGCCCGGGTGCACGAGAGCATTCTGGGCCTCCTCCACGATTCGAAAAAGTTTTTTGGATTTCCGGTTGATCCGCCGAAAATTATCGGCCAGATGATCCAGGCCCTGTTTCAGGTTTTTTTCGGTCTCCCGCATGCGTTGTCGGATGTTGGATTCCCTGGTCTCAAAACTGTCCCGGAGCTCGTTGAATCCACCGATCCATCCGCCTCCTTTTCCACGCTCCCTCAGGCAATCGAAGTATCGCTGAAACAGGCGATCGAGTTCCTGTTCGCTTTCCGTTTGTCTCCGGACCAACTTGTCCCGGACGCTCTGAAACCGGTTGAGTGCCCCGCGGATATGATCCAGGACGTTCGCGGCGTACGTTCGGTACTCCGGATATCCTTTGCGGTGCATGCCGAGGCGGGTCTGCCGATATGCCCGCAGGAGGGCCGCCGCGTGATAGGCAGCCGTCAGCGTGCTGATCTGACGACGGATTTCGTCCGACGCAGCAACCTCGTCCTCGAACGACCAGACCTGTACCATTCGAGACCGTCTCAGGGGGTCGTGGATCGCGATTCTCTTTTCGTCCGGCCTGAAGGTAATGAATTTTTTGTTGCTCTTTTCCTGTTCTCCCGCCCGACTCCGAAGAGCTTCAACGGCCGGTGGGGTGCTGACACGCTCATGGATGATCTTTCGGGTTTGGGCGTTCGGATACTGGAAGCGATCCCATTCGACCAGACGGGATACATCAAAGGGAACGGGATCTAACTCCTCACGTGAAAGGCTCATGGGAAGGTTCGGAAACATCTTCTCCGGAAAACGGGAAAGGGCTTCGTTAAATGAATCGGAGGTCACATGTGATTTCGCCGATCTCAGCCGACTCCAATCGAGCGTCTCCACCGAAACGGATTTGGTCAACGGAGAGAGAGCTTTTTGAACCTTCTTCAGACTTCTTTTGGTTCGTGAAGTCAATTTCTCGCGAAACGGGGAGTCGGGCCCGGCCTGTTCCAGGTATTTCTGGATGGCGCTGGTGACGGACGGAATCTGAGTGCGTGATATGCCTTTCGGGTTTTTCTTTTTCAAGCGTTTTCGCAGTTCCCGCAGGTCGTCAAACGAATTTTCCGGGAGGGACCGGACGGATTGCCATTTCTGTTTCTGGTCGAGCAGCGCACGAACAATGGGATTCAGCAAAGCGAGTTTGTCACGTATGTTTTTCAGATCCCGTCGTATATCGGTTATGGTCCGTCGAATTTTGATACAGGGATCGTAGAGTAGAAGCCTGGACGTTTTTTTCTTGTACCTTACACGTAATAAATCGTTCTGTCGCACATTCAGTTCGCGGGTCCTTTCACCGCCGATCGAGTAATTCCCGGAAGAGATTTCCTGTTTGAGGTCCTGATCCATCCACCCGGCAGGGAGAAACACCTTTCGGGAACGATAGATATGACGCTTTTGAGGATCCCGGTGACGAACAAACGTCAGTTTTTGATTTTGATTGTACGGTGGTTTCTGATAGGGGTCTGAATTTTGAGCTCGTTGACGGTCTCCGGGGATCAGGGTGAAGGAACCCTCGAAGGAATCCGATTCCGGGGGATGTTTTTTGTCAAACCGCAGGTATGCACGAAACGGCTCCATGAAACCGGCGGTCCTGATGCTCTTTCCGTTCTGGCGGCGAAAAAAGAGATCTTCCGAAGGATCCAGGATATAAAAAAGGTTAGGAAACGTCCGTCCCATGATGTAGACGTCCACGGGCCCGGTTCGTTGTTTGTCGTTCAGTCGAAAATTGATGGTGGTCGCACGGCCTCGGTTGTCCTCCGCCGGGTTGTCCAGGGTACCGGTTTCGATTCCGTCATCCGGTATTTTGACGTTATGCCAGGGATACTCGTGATGCAAAACGAGGTTCAGGGGTAGGATTTTTCCTTCGATGCGAACCTGCCCTTTGTAATCGTTCTGACGCAGATCGTCCAGGGTGATCACCCGGTCATGGACCCGATCCACGCGGGGAATCTTCCGCCTCATGCGAACGGAGAATTGGATGGGCGATCGATCTTCCAGGACGTCGGAACTGTGCACGTCGGGAACGGAGGGTTTCAGCCTCATCGTTCCACGCATCCGGGTGTTGTCGACGATGGTAAGATCCATTTTATATTTCCTCGAAAATCCGGCCCCGTCCGGTAGCTTTCCTTTTAGTTTATTTCCCTTTTTTCGGTAATCGGTGCTGGGGGTCTCCCACGGAGCGGACGTCAGATAAGGAAACTGGCTTAAACCATGGGAGCCGAAGTCGTAGTACTGGTGTCCTTTCTCAAGGGAGATGTTCCCCCACCCGTCGGAGGACGGATCGTGCTGGATTCGAATCACCCGGTGAAGCGTTTGATTCTCGAGCTCATAATACAGGTCCCAGAATCCGGTTAAACCGATTTCCCTGTCCAGTTTGATTGAACGTGGATCCGTTGTCTTATTTTGCTCCTGAGCGAAGACGGCGGTTCCAAATAGAAGACTGGAAAGCAGCAGCGTGATGAAAACGTGGTACCCCTGTTCCGGGTTTAAGACGTGCTCCAGACGGGTTCTTGATATCATGGGAATGCCGGGAAAACGATTTTTTTGTGTGAGAGCACGAGTTGGGGCGGGTTCGGTGTCATATTATCCTTGAATTGGTCGTTTTTCAAAAATTTAAACCGGTAATCCTGGTCGAGTGGAGGCATCACGCCGTTTCGTAGGCTTCCCATGTATTGATCATTCGAGGGGAAAAACGTAACGAATCGTGAAGACCTGGTTTCGCCTCCTGAAAAAAACGCTGATGGGCGATTGGAAAACGGGAAGCGTTCCTCTCCAATCTTTCCGGTCGAATGAGACCGGAGACCTGACATGACAACTTGAGTAATGCGCACCCTCAGTTCTCCGTAGTGAGCGGTTACGGAGGCAAACCCGAACGCGCATCGTCGAGAATCCACCATCCCCGGAAAGGTAAATTGCATGTGATCACCTTGAGACGGAACCCGTTATGCCCAATGGCGATATCAAATCCCCCTTGCCGAGCACGGACGGCGTCGCCTGCGGCGGAACCGCGCTCTTCGACGTAACCCGTTTCGTTGACGTTGCGGGGGTTTGTCTCCAGTCTCCCAGTTTCAGTTCCCCGTGAAGCATATCACACTCGTTCCTTACGAAGTGAAATCAGAGTTTCCGGAAATGGATTTCGGATGGAAGGTTTCCTTTAATAGATATTTTGGCCGGAAATATGACGTCCGTTCGCTCAATATTTCTTCACCACGAAAAGGATCAGCGACTCATGATGTCTTCAGGTTGTCGTGCACGTTTGCCGGTCATTCTATCGGTTCTGGTATGGTTGGGGCTTGCATCTGTCGGTTTGCAGGCGGATTCAGTCAGCGTCGCCACCGACGGCAAACCGGACGCGGTGATCGTTCACAATGGACACGATAAACGTCCGCCGGAGATACCGGAGAGCCCCAGCGGGACGCCGTCCGAAGCAATTCGTCCCGCGTACGCGCATCTTCAAACGTATCTCGAGAAAATAACCGGCGCAAAGCTGCCCGTGGTCTCCAGCCTGAAGGAAGCGGGGGATCGTCCCGCCATTGTCCTGGAGGTCGTTGACGCGGATCGACTGCCGGAGGCGAGCGACACGGATACGGGTGCGCAGGCGTACCGTCTTAAGACGGACGGGAACCGCCTCATCATTCGGGGAGCCGGGCTCCTGGCGATTCAAAACGCCGTGTTTGGATTGCTCGAGGATCACCTCGGCGTGGGTTTTTACTCCTACCGTTACTCGGCCCACGGGCACGGCGTGAAAAAGTACGAGGGCCCCGGCCACGAAGTCATACCGGAGGATTCCGATCTGACCATCGGTCGGATTGACGATTTCCAGGAACCGAGCTTCGCGACCAGGGGCCTCATCTTTACGATGGGCGGCTATCCGTGGATTATGAAAAACCGCGGCGTCGGATACGGGAAGAACACGAGTGCCGCGATTTCCGCGAATCATAACCTTTACTCCCACATCCCGCCGGATCAACTGTTCGACAAACATCCCGAGATCTACGCCCTTAATGCGAATGGCGAGCGTAAACCCGACGACTGGAATAAGAGCATCTGCGGAACGGCCGACGCGCTGCCGAAATTACTGGCCAGAAGCTTTCTAAAACAGGAACCCAGGCGGATCGGGCCGTACAAATTTGTCACCGCGGGCCAGGGGGACGGGTTTGCTCCCTGTCACTGCACGTCCTGCCGCAGGCTTGTTCACAAACACCAATCCGAAGCCGCTCCGTATATCCATGCGTTCAACGAAGCACTGGAGATCGTGGAGAAGGAGAAACCGGACCTTCAGCTCCTGACGTTTATGTATTTTGGTACGCTCCGGCCCCCGAAGGAGATGGAAGTCCACGAGAACCTCTGGTTGAACGTCGTGAGCAGTTCCGTAAGCGCCAATCCCGCCGGCGACCAGATGGGGCCCATCCGGAACAATCCGGCCAACGCCGATTACGCGGATGCTCTGCGGAAATGGCCGAAGCTTGCCGGCGGCCGGGTCACCGTCTGGCACTGGGATACTACGGGGTCAATCCCCAGACCACAGGGGGCCCCTGGCAACACATGATCAACTGGTTGTATTTGAAGTTCAACTGGAACGTAAACGCGGATGCCGATGCCCTGATCAAACGTTACCTTCGCGATGTATACGGTGAAAAAGCCGCACCTCACCTCGAGGCGTACCTCCGGCTTGGAAAAAAAGCATATGAAAAGGCTCTGCACGTGCCAAGCGCGGTCCGCTGGAGCGGGTGGACGCGTATTACCCTGCAGAAAATATTCCATAAGGACGTCCGGGATAAGATGGTTTCGCTGATGAACAAAGCGGAGAACGCCGCGCGAAAACATGCCGGCGACCAAAAGTTGCAGAATCTGCTCGACGCCCGCGACGACTCCATTGACACCGTCATCTGGCAGGCGGCCAACCGGCTCGGCGACTGGGGCCGGGTAACCCACAACGGACAGGACTGGTTCGTGCCCGGATCCAACGAACACGCCCCCGGCGTGATCGAGCGACGCCGTGCCCAACGCGGCAGTCCACAGTCCATCTCCCGGTTCTTGCGGGGGAAAGGCGGACCGATCGTGGACCTGGAGGGAAATAGGCTCAACGCGAGCGTGGTGCCGGACCACGACGGACGGATCGTGGAAGCGAAACATACGGATGAGGGAGCATCCCTGCTTTCCTCGAAAGAAGGCACGGGCGGATACCACGATCAGTTCGGCGAGGTACACATGCGCCTGTGGATGCCCGCCTCGGGTGAGGTCAACCTGGACCGCCCCGCCTCGCACTGGTACAACCTCTGGAGCGATTACGAGGGAGGCGGATCGAAACTGGAGACGGT
>CAZSFH010000145.1:0-7422 GCA_964606115.1 uncultured Planctomycetia bacterium
TCAATGACCAGCCAGTGGTTGACGATGATTCCGAAATCGACCACGGCAAGTACCGGAGTTGAACGTTTTTGTAGTTCATCCGGCGACGGAGCCTGTATTTCGACGCGGTATCCGTCCTTTCCGAGATGTGTCTGAAGGGCGTTTCGAAGTTGAAGGGGCGTGGTTCCTCGAAAAAACGTCGCCCCCGACGACCGTGCGAGCCTTTGTTCGGAGATTTGGTGGCCGTACGATCGCAGGAACTGGGAACCGGCGGCGGGACCGCAGCTCCAATCTGACGTTTGAGCGATGACCTCACGGTCCGGGACCCGGTTCTGGAGCTGCGAGTAATCCGTCCAGATCGGAAACGTGGACCGAATCAGGAGGAAGAGAAACAGCACACCGGTCAGAACATGAAGGGCCCGTTGTTTTCGAGGGGTCTCGATCGAATGAACGAGAATCCCCAGCAGGGCGATACCGGCGACAAGAGCGTAGTAGGGTTGAATGAAAACGTACAGTTCAGGATAGGGGACCAACTGAAATTCGAACGCTGGATACCAGACAAACACTCCTCGAGAGAGGATCCCAAGAAACAGAAGCGTTGCTATCGGGGCGGCGGAATTGCTTTTCTGACTTCCAACCCAGCAACACACGGTGTACAGGAACGGCACCGTAACCAGCAGAACGAGAAAAGGGATAACGGTGCTCAAGAGGTCTTGTTTGATCCAGTCCCGGACGAAAGATCCGGTTCCGCCTCACTGGCTTCCGTCTCCAGAACGGTTCGGACACGGGAGATCATTCGTTCTTCCACAATCGGCTTGGTGAGGAAGCCGTGGTGCTGAGTTTTTTGAGCTTTCTCAATAAGGGTTTCATTTTGATGGGCGGTCAGATAGAGAACAGGAACGTGATGATGATTCTGAATTTTCCTCATCGTTTCCACTCCATTTTGATTTCCGTTGAGATGAATATCCATCAGGATGATATCCGGAGTTTGTGATTTCGAAAGCTTGATGGCCTCCTCTCCATCTCCGGTCACCCCGATGACGTTGAACCCCCGTTCGGATAAGGCATTTCGGATGTACTCCGCAATAATGCCTTCGTCTTCAACGATCAGGACACGTGGCGGTGTCATGTTTGTTGAACCGGAAAACAAATGTGCACCGTTGTACCTTCATTCATTTTAATTTCCATCTCTCCCTGGAGATTATTCCGGACCAGGGAACGGACCAATCGATAACCGAGATGACCCGAGTCAACGGGATCGAATTCATCGGGTAGACCGATCCCGTCGTCGGAAACACTTAATTCGTAGTGGTTCTCTTCCCGGACCAGTCGAATGTCGACGTGTCCCCGGGATCGATCTTCAAATGCATGCAGAAGGGCATTTGATATCAGCTCGTTCAGAATCAAACCACAGGGAATGGCCAGATCATGTTCGATGGGGACGTCATCAAACCGGACCTCCCGGCCCACGTCTATCTCCGTGGGCTCGTAAGCGGTCCAGATTCGCTCGACGATTCGATTTCCGTATGATTTCAGGTTCAGGTGTCCGGGTTGTTTCCCTTCGTGAAGCATGCGGTGGACCAGCGCCATGGATTGAATCCGGTTCAGACACTCCTGGAGTAATTTTTCAAGCTCGGGATTCCCCACCGTTTTTAATTGAAGTTTGAGCATGGACGAAATAATGTCCATGTTATTTTTGACCCGATGGTGCACTTCCTGGAGGAGGGTTTCTTTTTCCTCAAGCGCCTGTTCAAGGGATTCCTGTGTTTTTTTGAGCTCGGTGATATCAATGATCACCCCGATCCAGGCGTACGTCCCATCGGATTTCTGATAAGGTTCGGACTGGGCACGTGCCCAGACGACGGTCCCGTCATCCTGAAGATACCGGTATTCGGCCTGAAAGGAATCCCGATTCTCGATTGCTGAAAACATTTTTTCTTCGAGCTCGTCGCGGTCCTCGGGATGGATATCCTCCATCGATTGTGGATACGTAAGGGAGGCCTCCGGGCCTGCAAATGCTTCGTAACCGTCACTCGTGAACGTAAATTTCAGGTTATCACCAAGATCTTCCACTTCGTAGAGGACCCCGGGGAGCTGGTCCGAAACTTTTTGCAGGTAGGAGGCCCGATGACGTATCCCGAGTTCGAGGAGGACGTCCGCTTCCGTAGCCGGGGCTTCAAATGAATGGGCCGTTAGTCCGATGGAGACGGGTCCTGATTCTTTGGTTTGAAGCTCGAACAGGCGTGAACGTGTGTGGTTTTCTTCCTCTGGAGTCCGCTTTTCTGCTTTCCTTCCGATTAAATGCCGGAGCTCCTCGGACTCATCGGTCAAGAAATCGGTCGCGGGGCGATGTTTTATCTGCTCGAGGCTTCGGCCCAGAAGTTTTTCACAGGCGTCATTCGCATATATGATTTGACCCTTCTTATCGACCAGCATGATACACTGGTTGATCTGTTCAAGAATGTTCTGAAGTTGAGAATCAGGTAAGCTCATGAAGATGGTATTCTTTACAGATTCGAATATTTGGTAGGTTCAACGTCAAAGAATTGAAATCGTCTGTTTTTTAAACTGAACAATATTTTCTTTGTCACTTCTATTTTAACCTTATATGGGGATATTTTGAAGGGGACGATCAGTGAACGATCAAAATGAGAAGTCAACTTGATAAATGAACGTGTGTTCCTGGCGAAAGAGAAGCTCAAAATGTTCGGGATGCTTCCGGATCATTGTTCGTTCAGGCTGAAGGGTTCCTCCCTGAGGATTTTCGGACAGATAGAGGAGATCGATCTCGTGTTTTTGAAGGTTCTTTTTCCAATGGTCAAACGAGAAGGATTGTCGTCTGGCGAGGCTGAGTTGCCGGTAAAGGTTTTCGTTTTTCCCAGGATCAATCGGTCGACGCTGATCATCCGGGTGTACGGGCACATATCGAACGGTATTTTTTAAATCGGCTCCGAAGAGCGGATAGATGATCGGGGTTCCGGCGTATGCGATGTTTCTGGAACCGTACCGTTCCGTGCGCTGCTGAATCAGCTGCCAGGCTTTTCCCTTTTCACCGTACTGCTGCCGGGAGTTGGCGTATCGGGTTTCCAGCTGGTTCTTTCTCAGTGTTGGGTAATAAATCAAAACCAGGCAGATAGACAGAAGAGCAGCACCGGAAAGAAGTCGGATGAAATACGTTCGAACCCATTCGAATAAGGGTTGATAAAAAAGGAAGAGGACGGCCGGCAGAATCATCATCCAGAAGACGATGGAGCCAAACGGGTTCAATCGAATCAAAAGGAGGACATGCACCCCGAGCAGGCCGTAAAACAGGCGGTGGTCCGTAATCAATGAATTGTTCCGGTCGTTTTCGGACAGAGAACGGAGGAAAAAGACGAGTCCGCCCCCCGTGGAAACCCAGAGTAAAAAATAGATTGGAAAAAGAAGACGGGGGACGTTCCAGAAAGGGTTTTTGAGAAAATGAAGAAGAATGAGGAGCGGTGGAAGACAGGTGAGTACAAGGGCGTACCTTCGTGTTTTTTTATTTTCCTGATCTCCTGACCACCACCTTCCCCAGGAAAGGACATAGCCCAGCCACAGCAGGGCGCTCAGGGGAAGTTTGATTCCGAACCGCGATTTGTGATTGATCAACAATCGATAGAATCTACCCGGGTTCCATCCGTGATCAATCTGGATGGAGGGATCGTACAGTCCCTTGAAAAGGGTGATCCCAAACAGTTGCACACGGGCCGGAAAGACCGGATTACCGGTTTGGAACCAGTTTCGCAGAAAGAACGAGCTTCCCAGCAATAACAAGAGGCCGCCTGTGCCGGCGGCACACCAGAAACCGGCGCTTCGAACGTTCAGGTCATCTTTCTGGAGAAGCACCAGGACCAGAAGGAGCAAGAGGATGGGGATCCCGAATAGAAGACCGTTATACTTGGTCAACATCATGAGCGCTACCCCGCTACAGGAAAGGATGATTCCCCGGAGCGGTTGATCGCAGGTTTTAATTAAACCATATACGGCGATGGCGCAGCTCGCCGTCAACAGGAGATCATTTTTGACGATTAGAGAGCAGGCGACAAATGGTGAAAAAAGTCCCATCATTCCCGTCAGAAGAAAAGAAAACTGGTCGGGAAGTCCGAGTCCGGAAAGGATATTAAAATAAAAAAACAGCAAAACGATATACGTCACCGGGGAAACCAGACGGACAAGTGCATCATCGCCCGTCAGACTCATCAGGACATACGTAAGTGTTTCAAACAGCATCGGCTGGTGGTCGGCCGCCGCGTCGTGAAAGGGAAGTTCCCGGAAGGTGTATAATCCGTTCTGAAGCCAACTCGCCGGCAGGGTGAGGTGGTAGATAAGCGCGTCCGTAGCAAGGGGGGGTTGAAGTCGCATTTCCCAGGCAGCGGACAGTACGAGGGCCATGGAAGTGAACAGGGCAAAGATACTTGCCCGTTGGGGAAACGACGGTGAAGAGGGCGGCGGCTCCTCGAGTTCGGGATCAAGCATACTGATTGAACGAGTTCATTTCTTGGATCTACCGTGTAGATGTGGGTGCAGTGTCCTCCAGGTGTTCATTGATCTCGTGGTGGAAGATCAATATTGTAGGTCTGGAGACACACCGGGCCTTCATAACCTAATTCGTGAAGTTTTTTCATCAGTCCAATCAGGTCGTAATCACTGTCATCAAGGGGACGAATAAGCTGATTCCACCCGTCATCCGACCATTTTTTTCCTTTTTTTCTCGCGCCGTTGATCTGTACGATTGATAGATACGAAATGGACTCCTCCAGGATTTGGGGAATGCTGCCGGCCTGCCCGGTCTTCAGTGAATGACAGAGGTTAAATGAAACACCCACGCTTTCCAGGTCCACTTTTTTCACAAGGTCGAGTGCCTCCCGGGTCGTCTCGATGTAATATCCCGTGTGCGGGTAGATCACCACCGTCAGGTCATTTTTGAGGGCAATCCGTCCCAGGCGCCGAATAATCTCAACCGCTTTTTTCATTTGCGTTTCATCCGGACCCTTCACCCCGAGCCAGATTCGTGTTCCCCGACCCTGGAGAAGATGCATTGCCTGTTCCAGTTCGGGCCGTGCTTCTCCGGTTTTCTTGAGGTTGATCGTATGGTACAGAGCGGCGAACTGCAGGTTGTGACGTTCGAGGGCGTCCATTCGTTCCTGAAGGATTTTCGGACCCTTGAAGACAATGCCATCATATCCCAGTCTGCTGGCGACGTCTGCCTGCTTTTCCGGTTTCCAGATTCCTCGCTTTAACCCACTGTCAAATACAATAAATGGATGTGGGTCGGAGGGGGATGACCCATCGGACTCCTGATGTGAGCGGGGGTGGGAGCATGAGAGGGTCAGAGCGGTGATGAGCAGACATAAAATAACAACCCGCGAGATTTGAGAGACCGGTGAAGGGGACCACCCGGTGCCAGGAAAACGGATTGTGAAGCCTTTTTCATTCACAGGCATGGCAATTTGTTTATTTCGTTGATTTTTTCAGCGGTTTGATTCGGATGTTTCGAAAAGACACCGGGTCTCCATGACCGGCGAAACCGAAATGGCCCACCGTCAGTTCCCTGCCCTTGAAGCGTTCTTTTTCGTACATCAGATCGTCTTCAGCCACCTCGGCAAGATCTTTGTAGAGAATCGTGGTCCCGTTTAATTCGACCGTTACGTGACTACCTTTTACACGAACGCGGTGGAAATTCCAGGATCCGGGCTTCCGGAGATATCCCCGGTGCGCCGGCCACTGTGCGTAAGCGGAACCATGGTACTGGGGGGGTTTTAAGCTGGACCATTTATCGGCGGTGTTGTCGAGCACCTGGATTTCACAGAATCCATCGTATGCCGGGGACCCCTCGCCGGGATATCGAATCGCCAGTCCATTGTTCGCGGCGGGGGGGATCCGGATTTCGAGCTGGACCTCGAAGTTGTCGAATACCTCCTTCGTGTAGAGGGTTCCTTTCGTTCCTTTCTGGCATTTCAGTACACCGTTCTCCGCTTTATATCCGTTTTTCTTACCCGTCCAATTGTCCAGGTTTTTTCCGTTAAAGAGGGAGGTGAACGAGTCTCGCGGCGCTTTCTCAACGCCACCGCGGCGAAGGATCTTGTTGGCTTCGTCCTGATCGATGTCCCGGATAAAGATGTTTCGCCATCTCGTTTCGGCGCCGTGGGTCTGAAGCTGTATGGGGCCGACTCGTGGAACGGGCTTGCGGCGGTCCGCCGGGGTCTTCCGGTCGAAAAAATTATTAAGTCGCGCATGATCCACCACCCGTTTTCCGTTCAGAAACACGGTCACCCGTTCGCCTACCATGAAAATTCGCAGTTTATTCCACTCGCCGAACGGACGATCGGCGAGGGTGGAGGGATGCCGGCCCGGCCATCCTTCCGGATTGTTATACAGGCCGCCCGATCCGTTGTCGGAGGTTTTCCCCTTTTTGCCGTGATCTTTGCGATAATCCCAGATCTGCACCTGCGGAATGCCGCGAAGGTAAATCCCGGAATCCGCGCCCGGCGGCGTTTTGTAATCGATGCGAAGTTCGAAATCCTCGTAAAATTTGTCCGTCGTGAGAAACGGTCCTTTGCCATCGTTGATCAGGATGCCGTCCTTGACCCACCAGTGATTACGGACGGCCGGCATGCTGGCCTTTTTTCGTTTTTCCAGGGTTTCGGAGGGGAGATTGACGTATTTTCGTGGGTTGGTGTTTCCGGTTCCCCACCAGCCCTCAAGGTTTTGACCGTTGAACAGCGGGGTGAATCCCTCCGGTGGTTCATTGATCGAACCGGTGGTGGAACAACCCACGAAGAACAAAGGGGCCATAAGGAGGACGAGAATCCGTAGAAAACTGGACCGGTTCATAACTGCGGGTGAAGTTCAATCCAGCCCGAGTCTGGATCGTTGCCGGTCACGTCCAGGCCTGCCTGAACCTGCCAGTTGTGTGTGGTGTATTCGCCGTCGAAGGGTGGCTGGGCGCCGGGCGGCGGCGTTATTTCTTTTTCCCAGGTATATTCCTCGTCCTGGGTCAGGGTTTGGGTGTTGGAGAGGGTGAACTCCTCTCGGAAGGTGGTGGCCGTTTCGTGCACGTAATCCGTGTCACCGATCGTGTCGTCACCGACGTCATGATCGTGGACACGTGCCTCGACGGTTTCGTGCCCGCGGAAAAGAAGGTATGCTCGGCTGATTTCAAGGTCTCCATCCGTGGCCGTGGCGGATACGCGGACGGTAAATGGTTCGCCGTATTTTACGTCCGTGGTTTGCACGGCAACCTTCGCTCCACCGCCGGTAATAAAATTCTTAATGTCACTGAAAAGGCCCATGATGTTCCCCGAAAAATGTGTATGAGATTGTGGTCCGTGCAGGCACCTTTTATTTAGACCCCATCTGAAAAGGGTGTGCGTACTCAGCGTCCGATTTTTGGGGCATACCAAGGCATTTTGAGGAGGCAAT
>CAZSFH010000146.1:0-7422 GCA_964606115.1 uncultured Planctomycetia bacterium
ACTGGAAGATGCGTACGTGCTGATTTACGAGGATGAACTTGACCAGGTCAAACCGCTGATCAGTATTCTCGAACAGGTGGCTCAAACCGGAAATCCGCTTCTGATCATTGCTGAGGACGTGGACGGTGATGCGCTGACGGCTCTCGTCCTGAACCGGCTTCGAGGCACGTTGAAATCCTGCGCCGTGAAGACTCCGGCCTTCGGAGATCGTGTCCGAAGAAAAAGGACTCGATCTTGAAAGCCTTTCCGTCGACGATCTCGGTCAGGTGGACCGGGTTCGCGTGGACGAAAATGAAACCGTCATCACCGGAGGGGCTGGAGATAAAGAACAAAAAGAAAAACGTCTCCGTCAAATTAAAAACCAGATTGATTCCACGGATTCCGACTACGACCGGGAGAAGCTCGAATCTCGACTTGCCAAACTAAAAGGTGGCGTTGCACGAATTTACGCGGGCGGTACGTCGGAATCGGAGATTGCCGAAAAACAGGACATTATCGATTCGTCCGTGGCCTCGTGTCAGCGCGCCCTTCAGGAGGGAATCGTCCCCGGTGGTGGAACCGCTTATGTACTTGCCGCGGACGCGGTGCGTAATCAGAACCTTGAAGGAGACGAACAACTCGGGGCAACCATTCTCGCCAACGCCCTGGAAAAACCGCTACGACAGATTGCTGAAAACGCCGGTGTGGCTGGCTCCGTAGCCGTTGAAGAAGTGATTGAATCTGAAGAAGGATACGGGTTAAATGCGGAAAACGGTGAACTTGAGGACCTTGTCTCCGCAGGTGTACTCGATGCTCAGAGCGTGCTGACAACTGCACTTGAAAATTCGGCAAGCCTCGCGAGTACTCTGCTTACGGCAAACTCGTTTCTGACGGATCTTGATGATCAGGAAGAAGCGGCGGAAGAGAGTCTCTCCTGAGATGCCTGTTGAAGTCGATCCGTCCTGAAAACACGGTAACTTCCGACAGCTGGGAACGGGGGAGGGACGCTATCTGATCTCTCCCCTATGGTCACCGTCAACGGACCTAATTTAAGAACTCGTGTGCTTCATTTGAACAGCGTCTTTTATGGGCAAAAACTATTACGATATTCTCGGGGTTTCCAGTAACGCCTCGGAAGATGAAATCAAAGAGGCGTACCGGGATCTGGCACTTGAATACCACCCTGATCGGAACCCGGATAAGGAAAATGCCGAGGAAAAATTCAAGGAAATCTCCCAGGCCTACGATGTTCTCAGTGATCCCGAAAAACGAAAAATTTACGATCGATACGGAGAGGAAGGACTAAAGCGGCGTACGGGACAATCCGCCGGAGGTGGTCGAAGTGCAGAAGATATTTTTGAATCGTTCAGTGAAGTATTTGGGGGGGGAGGTGGAGGCATTTTTGATGAGTTCTTTAGTTCGGGCCAACAGTCCCGACAACGCCGGGCCGCCGGCCCCTCCCTGCGCGTCGATCAGGAGATTGACTTCGATGAAGCGGTGTTCGGGGTGGAAAAGGATATTTCCGTTCGGCGCCACACGACCTGTGAAACATGCAATGGTCAGCGGACCGCCGATGGAAGCTCCATGGAAAACTGTCCGTCCTGCCACGGGCGAGGAGTAATCTCTCAGAGCCAGGGATTTTTTAGCGTACAGCGAACCTGCCCTCGCTGTCGCGGAGAAGGAGAAATTATTGAAAATCCCTGTAACGCATGCGGAGGCTCCGGACTTCAGAAGGAAACTACGGAAGTGACCATTCAAATACCACAGGGAGTCGAGGATGAAACACGACTCCGCGTTCAGGGTGAAGGCGACCTCGAACCAGGTGTGTCACGTCGTGGCGACCTTTACGTGGATATCCGGGTTAAGGATCATGAATTCTTTAAACGGGATGGAAATAACGTCATCTGTGAAGTACCGGTTTCGTTCAGTCAGGCCGCTCTCGGGGACGAGATTACCGTTCCGACGCTGGAAGGTGAAGAAGCGGAGGTAAAAATTCCCCCCGGAACACAACCGGGTACCGTTCTCCGGCTGAAAAATGAAGGGATTCCAGATGTACGAACCGGTCGGCGGGGACATCAGCTGATCAACATCACGGTTCAGGTCCCGGAGTCGCTATCTGAAGAACAGGAAAAAATTCTTCGAAAATGGGCCGAAACGGAAGACGTTGACGTGACTCCTCAACGAGAGGATGGAATGTGGGAAAAACTGAAAGGCTTTTTCTCCTGATCGAACCGCTTCGGATCCCTGACCGTTCCGTTCAAGAACATTATTCGATTGAGGTGCGCCATGTCAGAGGAACAAAACAACGAACCCGATCCGTCCCGAAACAATTCGGAATCGGACGATTCGTCCGAAGATTTCGATCGGAAAAATGAAAACCTTCCCTCCGATCCGGACGAAAACGAGGAGACAACCACATTTGTCGAAATTCCTCTCGATAAATATCAATCCCTTCAAGAAAAAGCTCAGGAGCGGGACGATTACCTCGAACAGCTACGAAAGGTCACGGCCGACTACGACAACTATCAGAAACGAATGCGACGAAAACGATCGGAGGAAAAAAAGTACGCAGCCCGTGACATCGTGAAATCTCTTCTGCCCGTCCTCGACGACTTTGATCACGCCCTTCCGAGTAAATCGGAAGAACAGGAAAACGAACTCGTACAGGGCATGCGAATGATTTATAAAAAGCTCGTCGAAGTACTGAACGAACAGAACGTCGAACAGATTGATGAAGAACAGGTACCCTTCGACCCAAGTCGCCACGAAGCCACCACATACGTTGAAGATGAAGAGGTGGACCGTGAGGAAGTTGCCGAAGTCCTTCGGAAGGGATACCAGATGCACGACCAGGTGCTCCGTCCCGCACGGGTCGTGATCGCTCGACCTCCACAGGAAGAAGATTGAAGATTAACGCCGTTTCCCGCGACCAAACTGTTCAGAAAATAACGAACGGTCAGTTAACGACGTCAAGAGGGATTCTTCCCGAGATTGTGTCAGGGGGGCGCGACAGATACAAAAAGCAATACCAAGTTGCTTTTTAAAATGTACGATTGCTACGGAACCAGGTGAGAAATCCCTCCTTTACGGCCAAAATACGACCCATTCCGGACGAGATCACCACTCAGGAAATGTTCTTCGGAGTCTTATTTCCACCCGCCCCTGCCCGCAGGCGGAACGCCGGAGAACGCTGAAATCCGGACGGGACAAATCGTTACGTCCTCTTTCATCAAATCGGAGTGGCTCATCAATATTCCGTGCAGACCGCCCGTTGAGGACTTTCTGCGTGAACAGTACCTTTTCAGATCGGCTCAGTCTGGAGGATACCGGTTAGGATGAAAGGCCGGCGAGCGAGTGAATGATATACTGCTTGAGTGTATTCCGTGTCCCTTCGGAAATATTATCAAACTGCACGTTAACCCGGGGGAAATCCGATCCCGGAGCAGGGATTGTTTCGGCGACGGTCCCACGACATCCCAGATTGTCCTGAAAACAGGGAAGGTCCATCTTCATTTCAAGCTCATCATCCACCTGAAGCGCATCTTCCGCCACGAACTGCACCCCATCCGGACAGAGGTGCGAAGCAATCACCGAAGAAAACCCTTTCAAAAACGAAAAGAAAGCGTCCGGATCGTTCTTGTAACACAACGAGAACCGACGATCCAGGTAAAGTGGATTGTCGAACAAAGGTATATCTCCCTTTTCAAGGTTCTCCGCCCGGACCAATGATTCCAGCAGACGATTTTTCTCGTAAGGCTTCTTGATCTTCCCGACGGCCCCTTCGTCCCGGGCTTTGCGAACCAGGAATTTTGTGTCCGTGGTATAAGAGACCAGCACCACCGAATTCTGATATTCCTCGCGGAACTGCTTTACAAATCGCACAATGCCCTGTTCCCCCTCCATGACGTCACCGACGGGCAATCCGAGACTTATCGCAGCCAAATCATGTTTCACTGGATGAAACTGATCCAGTGCCTCTCGTCCGTCTGAGGCCTCAGAAGTGACCTGAAATCGTGTGTCGGCTAAATGGTCCTGAAATTTCTCACGCTCCTCGGCGTTTTCATCAGCCAGCATAATTTGAACATCACTCATCTGACCGGCACCTCTTTCAGAAGGCCCTCCAAAAACCTATTTGAAACCAGCTGCACCTCTTCTCCTGTGCTCTGTTCAAAAAATCAACAATTTGCCTCTTCCCTGCACACGAATCCATATGACACCTGGATCATATCCAGAACACAACTCGGGGGATGCTTTCCGTGATAGTGGTACCTACACTCGACCTTCTTTCATCAGGTCTCAGGAAAGGGAATTATGAGGAACCAACCCCCTGGTTACCAGTCGATGGATTCCCGTTCTTCGTCTTCTGATCCCTGGTGACTTCCACTCTCCGGCTTGTTGTAAGCGGACTCTTCTTCTTCCTGGTCTTCCTGCTCTTCCTGTTCTTCCTGCTCTTCCTGTTCTTCTTCGAGGACAGACGATGGGGTGACAGGGGTGGATTCCTGTTCGGACGGCGGTTCTTCCTTTTCAGGTTGATCCTCGGACTGCTCCTGTTCATCATGCACCTCCACATCCTCCTGCTCCGCTTCAACAGCGGGACCGGTACTCTTGAACGCCTCGGGTGGTTCAGGAGTTTCATCCGAATCCTCATCTTCGTCCGAAGCTTCGTCAGGTTCCTCGGAAGACTCCCCGACTGATTCGGGAAATTCTTCTATTTTTTCAATCTCCTTGGCTCGCGGGCCCTCGTCCGTCTTCTCCAGCTCAAACTGGACTTTCTGATCCTCCTCAAGGGACTTCCATCCCTCTTCCTGGATATCAGAATAGTGAACGAACGCGTCCGGACCACCTTCTTTCCGTTCAATAAAACCGTAACCCTTACGGTTACTGAACCACTTTACTTTTCCATACTCCATTGTCTTAACTCCAACATTTTCAGAACAACCAATTTAACCTAGACACAACACAGGATTTCGCAATCACGGAACAATATCGAATGATGTCTCCGTGTGAAAGATTCACATCGTAATTTATAGAACATTGCAATTTTTTTCAAGGCTCTTTCCCTCATAAAAGAATTTCAAGGGTCTTCCCTCCATCAAAAAGAGAAAACCGTTGAACAAAAAAGATTCGGGGATGACATCTATTCTCCCATGCCTCTCCGGCGAATCACCGTCTTTCGCCGATCGTCTACTCAATCTCCACCTCGATCACATGCACCAACCGCTACGGGAATGTGCGTGCGCAATCCGGCCGCCTGCCCGTGCGTCTCTCTTTCAATACCGACAAGCCCCCCCCACCAGCGCCGCAAACGTTAGTCGAAGAACGATGGTTCCGAATTCAAACATGACTCTTCACCGTAATGATTCTAAGAACAAACGAAAACCTGGAACCTTCCTCCCCGGTACCTCCACTCAATTTAGGGAAAACGTACGGCTCGTTCAATATTGAAATCCGAAAATTGGTCGTCTACAATATAGCAAAAATCCGATGAGTAACAACGGAACTTGTCAAAATCCGCTTGAAAATAGGGTGCTGGTATTGAACGGATTGTATCTTCCGATCCGTTTAGTTTCCGCCCATGACGCGGTGGTCAAGCTATATAAGGATAAAGCGGAAGTGATCACCGTCAAGGAAGAGACCTATATGAACTTCAGCTATGAAAGCTGGTTAAAAAAAAGCAACAACGGCGGTATCCAATCCCTTGACATCGTCGAATATATTCGCACTCCCTCTATGCAAATAGCGGTGCCTCGCGTTATCCGACTGTATGAATACCGGGATTTCCAGAACGTCAATGTTCGTTTCACGCGACGCAATGTGTTTGCCCGGGACAACCACACCTGCCAGTACTGCGGCGAACGAAAACCTACCTCCAAGCTGAGTATTGACCACGTCATGCCCCGTTCCCGAAACGGCTCGTCCACCTGGACGAATGTGGTCACGGCCTGCAAAGAGTGTAACGTCCGAAAAGGAGGCCGGCTGCTGGAAGAAACGGACATGTCACTGCGAAAACCTCCTCGCGTCCCCACACACAACCCGATTGTCAAAAAGCACGCCGACAAGGAAAAATATCAGGTATGGGAACAATTTCTGGAAGACGCCCCCACCGTTGTGAAAACGTCCTGATTCTTTTCAACCTGACCAATCTTTCATCCTCTCGATAACAGGCGGGGTCCTCCTTCCTTTTTCGGGCGATCCCTCCGACCATGCCGATTCGCTAAAAAAATGATACGATTACTTCAAACACGCATATCAATCAAGACACGTTCCCTCCAATTCGTGTTCGTGTTCATTTTCCTGTTCTTCACTCTTCCCCCGGCTCTCGCATTACCTCCGGCTGAAAAACGTGTGCCGCGCGCCCTGGACACGGATCTGCCCGCACATCCCAGACTTTTCTTCGGCGAGGAGGAAATCACTCCCCTAAAAAAGAAAATTGACGGGGATCCACTGCTTCGCAGGACATACCAGCACATCCTGAATGCGTGTGATCGAATGGTCAATCAAAAACCAATGGAACGTTCGGTGGTTGGCAAACGGCTGGTTTCCGCGGGAAACGTCCAGAAACGCGTTATTTTCCTTGCCTTTGCCTATCGGATCAGCGGCAAAAAGAGCTATTTCAGGCGAGCGCGCAAAGAAATGCTGGAAGCAGCTTCATGGGACAGCTGGAATCCCTCCCACTTTCTTGACGTCAGTATGCTAACCAGTGGACTTGCGATTGGCTACGACTGGCTTTATCCGGAACTCAGCGAAGAACACCGGGCAGATATCCGACGGGCCATCGTCGAAAAGGGGCTGATTCCCTCCCTGAACGGCGGATGGTGGGTGGACACGTCAAACAACTGGAACCAGGTCTGTCACGGAGGTCTCTCGATGGGGGCTCTCTCGGTTGCAAACGAGGCACCGGACCTGGCTACAAAGGTATTAACTCGTGCGGTAAAAAATGTGCCTCGCGCCATGGAGCAGTATCAACCGGACGGCGCATACCCGGAAGGTCCCGGGTACTGGAAATTCGGTACCTCCTACAACGTGCTGTTTTTATCAGCACTCAAATCCGTCCTGAACACTCATTTCGGGCTTCAACATAACGAGGGGTTCATGCGAAGTGGCTCCTATTTTTTACATGTAACCGGACCGACCGGGGTGTTGTTTAACTATTACGACGGCGGCCGAAAACCGGGCTTGAGCCCTGTTCTGTACTGGTTCAGCAAACAGCAAGACCGGCCGGAGTTACTCTGGCGAGCAATTCCCCGGCTGAAATCATTCCTGAACAACCACGGGTCACGCGCCGGCCCCGGATTCCTTCCGTTCCTTCTGCTGTGGGCACCGGAAACGCTGAAACCCCGCAAGCCTGGTCAGGCTCACTGGAAGGCAGGAGGCCGGACGCCGGTCGGGCTTCATCGCAGTAGCTGGTCAACGAATGCCACCTTCGCTGGTATCAAAGGAGGC
>CAZSFH010000147.1:0-1598 GCA_964606115.1 uncultured Planctomycetia bacterium
CCGGACCGATTGTGATCGTACTGACGAAGCGGGGGTTTTTCAGCAGCCTCCTAGTTAAAAAGATGTCGAATGGACCTTCGGGCCGCCCCCTGGTGACGAAGCACGGCTTTTTGTGCATGATCTCCCATTTCCTGAAACGAATCCTGGTGTTGATCAAGGTTCGAAATAAGATCACTTAACTCCTGTTCACTTGAGACTTGAAGTATCCCTCCGTTCTCCTGAAGCAATCGAACTTCCTCCTTAAAGTTATACGTACGTGGACCAATCAAAATCGGTTTTCCATGAGCCGCCGGTTCGAGCATGTTCTGCCCCCCATGATCAACCAAACTACCTCCAACGAACACCAGGTCCGATACACCATAAAGGGTCATCAACAATCCCATTCGATCCACCACGATGACGTCGGGAAATGAATCCGATCGATCCTGACGGTCGTTTCGTTCTCCGTCAAAACACACCTTGAACCCTCGATTCCGGGCGTCACGATACATGCGATCGGCGTTCTTCAAATGACGGGGCGCGAGCACGAGACGGGCCGGTTGGCTTTGTTCACGAAGTGACTCAAGTGCGTCAAGCATCGGTTCATGCTCCGGCGGATGAATGCTTCCCCCCGTGATCGTCCACTGGTCCTCCGTGATTCCGTAGCGAACGCGAAGATCTTCGAGTTCAGACTCGTCCGGAATACCGGCAAGCAAGGCATCGTATTTCACATTTCCCGTCACCTCAATCCGATCGCCGTCGACACCGAGTTGACGAAATCGCCGGGCGTATGCTTCATTCTGCGCCAGCACCGCCGTGAGGGGCTTGAACATCCGGTTTCGGATTCGGGACGGGACTCGTCCGAATCGTTTCGCCGAGCGTTCTGTCATTCGTGCGTTCACAACGGCCACCGGTACGTCCCGATGCACGGACTCCCGAATAAAATTCGGCCAGATCTCCTGCTCGACCAGTAGAATCCGGTTCGGGCGAATATGTCGAAAAGCACGTCGTACCGGCCCGGGGAAATCAATAGGAAAAAAAAGGACTTCCCTGTCCGGAAAATGTTCCCGAGCCATTCGGAATCCGGTCAGAGTGGAAGTCGTAATAACAGGTGTCAGGTCCGGTGATTCCCTCTCAAGTTCATTGACAATGGGGGGAATACAATTCACCTCTCCCACGGACACGCCATGTATCCAAACCGACCCGGATCGGGACGTTTCCTTCTCCGGGTACCACCCGAGACGCTGTTTCATGACCCGCACAAGGTCACGTGTGGATCCCTGTTTCAGGGTGTAAAGCGAATAATACAGGATCAGGGGCAAAAATACTGCAGGATAGAGAACGGCATCCAGGATCGCCAGAGATCCGATTTGAATGTCCGGAACAGAAGACGATGAATCCCTTTTCCCCGAAGAAGATGAATTACTCATGATCGGGTGATCGTTACGCGAGGAACATTGTCGTAAACCGGTTCTGAGGGCAAGGTGAATCGATGCCCGGTAAAATATTGATGGAAAGATCCGTTCGAAGCGAATTCAGGATCCGTCAGAAACGACGCCACGCTCTCATTGAGGCTTCTTCGAACCCCGACCACAGCATTTTTTATATTTCGAGCCGCT
>CAZSFH010000147.1:1649-1858 GCA_964606115.1 uncultured Planctomycetia bacterium
GTCATTTCGTCCCACTTTTTCATCCTTGACGATCGGCTGAGGGGCTTCCCCCTCGCCCTCCGCGGACGCGTCCTCGTAAGCGGCGGTTGTGTCGACGTCCTCTCCCCCGAACGGATCGAATTCTTCATGGGAAAATTCGGTGGGTGTCCATCGCTGATCAAGAGCTTCTTCCTCTTCCACCTCGATCGTAATTTTCATAATAAGATCCG
>CAZSFH010000147.1:1875-7415 GCA_964606115.1 uncultured Planctomycetia bacterium
AGGCGGTCCAGGAGCACAAACTGCTCAATCCGTCGAACTTCTTCTTCCTCCAGTTGTTCCTCTCGTTCCTCGTACGCCTCCTCAATCCGCTGCATCACCGTCTGAAACGCATCGTCGGGTTCCTGGCCTTCAATTTCCGCCACGCCCAGGTCCAGACCATACGTTCGATGGACCCAATCACTTAACCCCTCGTAATCCCACTCGTCCTTGGGAGCTTCTGGATCAAGGTATTGATCCACCGCGTCGTCGGTGACATCTTCGAGCATGTCCATCACCGTCTCCCGAAGTCGGTTCCCTTCCAGAATGTCCTGCCGTTGTTCATAGACAATTTTTCGCTGTTCGTTCATCACTTCGTCGTATTCCAGCAGCTCTTTTCGAATCTGAAAGTTCTTTTCCTCTTTCTTTTTCTGCGCCCGCTCCACCGAATTGGAGATCATGCTACTTTCAATACCCTCCCCTTCCTCCAGCCCCATGCTGCCCATCATACTGCTGACCCAGTCCGAGGCAAAGATCCGAAGCAGATCATCCTCCAGCGAGATGAAAAATTGAGATGATCCCGGATCTCCCTGACGTCCGGCTCGACCGCGTAACTGATTGTCAATCCGACGGGCTTCGTGGCGTTCGGTGCCGAGCACGTGAAGCCCTCCCTTTTCCGCCACGCCATCTCCCAGTTTGATATCGGTCCCCCGCCCGGCCATGTTGGTGGCAATGGTTACGGCCCCTTCCTGCCCCGCCTGCGCGACGATGTGCGCTTCCCGTTCATGCTGCTTTGCATTCAGCAGATCATGATCGACCCCTCGCTTATCGAGCAGGCGACTGAGTTTCTCCGACTTATCAATGTCCGTGGTACCGACCAGCACCGGACGCCCTTCTTCCTGAAGCTGCTCCACTTCGTCCGCAGCTGCTTCGAACTTTTCCTCTTCCGTACGGAAAAGAAGGTCGGGGTGCTCGGTCCGGCGAAGTGGCTTGTTTGTTGGAATCACCACCACCTCAAGGTCGTAAATCTGATCGAACTCGTTCGCCTCGGTTGCCGCGGTACCGGTCATTCCGGCGAGTTTGTCGTACATCTTGAAATAGTTCTGAAGGGTAATGGTGGCGAGGGTCTGATTCTCCTTTCGGATATCCAGGTTTTCCTTGGCCTCCACGGCCTGGTGAAGTCCGTCACTCCACCGTCGCCCTTCCATAAGCCGGCCCGTGAACTCGTCCACGATCACGACCTCTCCCCCTTTGACAACATATTCCTGGTCCCGCTGATACAGCTCATGGGCACGAAGAGCCTGTTCGATATGATGCGGCCAGTCCATGTTCTGACCGGTATAGAAACTGTCGACGCCGATCAGTTCCTGGGCACGCTCAATGCCTTCCTCGGTGAGTATACATTGATTGTCCTTCTCGTCGACTTCGTAATGTTCATCCTTGTTCAACGCCTGCGCCACGCGGTCCGCCTCGTAATACTTCTCGGTCGCTTCGTCAGCGGGACCCGAGATAATAAGCGGGGTCCGGGCTTCGTCAATAAGAATGTTATCCACCTCGTCGATGATGGCGAAATGATGACTTGAACGGCACTGGTCCTCCACGTCCACCTTCATGTGATCCCGGAGATAATCAAAACCGAACTCGTTGTTCGTTCCATATATTATATCCGTCTCATAAGCGTCCTGTTTGGACACCGAACGAAGGTTCCGAAGCGGTTCATCCGGATCGTTCCGGTGATCCGGATCGAACACCATCGATTCCTGTTCAGATTGTATGGTGGACGCCGTGAGACCAAGAAAGTTGTAAACCGGTCCCATCCACTGTGTATCCCTGCGTGCGAGATAATCATTGACGGTCACGATATGAACCGCGTCGCCCTTAAGAGCGTTCAGGTACGCGGGCATGGTCGCCACAAGGGTCTTTCCCTCTCCCGTCTGCATTTCAGCGATACGACCCTGATGAAGAACAATGCCCCCCAGGATCTGCACATCATAAGGTCGCATACCGATCGTTCTTGTGGCCGCCTCCCTCACCACGGCGAACGCCTCGGCAAGCAAATCATCCAGCTTCTCGCCTTCGCTCAGACGCTGACGAAATTCCGCCGTCTTCTCGCGCAGCGCTCGGTCGGAAAGCGACTGGATTTCCTGCTCGAGTGATTTCACTTCCTCGACGAGCGGAAGCAGCTTTCGAATCATCCGCTCGTTAAAATTACCGAACAGGGAGGAAAGGAAATCCGAAATTGTTTCAAGAATCTGCATTTAGCTTCCGGACTTGTAAAATCTGCCACGTACAATTAACACACGCGTTCCCGGCTCCGAATCAATTGTTCCGTGTGTGGTCTCCTTCGGAACCCGGTACATTTCTCCTTCTTCGACCTCAATGGACTCCCCTTTAATAGAAAGGGTTAATGACCCTTGCACACAAACCCAGATTCGATCAAAATTCTTGTCGTAGTCGGACGACTTCTCGACCGAGCCATTATAGACCCGTCCGATCACCTCCACACTCTCCGTCTTCCCGAAAATTCGTTCATCCGTAAATTCATCCTGTAGAATGTTTCCAAGCTGTTCAGCGGAAGTTTCGTCTGCCATCTCTACCTGGATTCCATAAATCAACGTTAAAATAAGGATAAACCAGCTATATCATGTTAAGTTGACCCTCGAAAAACTTCAAGATGCAAGATGGAGTGCCGTACTCATCCGGCGGATTTTTCGGTTCTCCTCAACCCGTTTTCGTACCAGTGACATCTCGCTTTGCCAGCAGTATTCTATTGAGGGCTCAGAAGTGCGCGGATTCGCTGGCGTTGACGAAAACAAAACCTGGTACATTACCCCACCCGGGACGTTCAAACTGGTATCAACCCCCATTGGAAGGAATTGATTTTCACCAGATCCCTTCTGTCATATTACTCTCATGGATGGTCGAACGGCATGACCCGCCCTGAACTCCGTGCTCTTCGCGGTACTCCCTCTCACTGACGCTTTGTTATCAGCTCCTCCGATATTTTTCGAATTCTTCCGAATTCATGTTATAGTTAGACCGGATCTGAAAAGGTGTCGTACACCTCAGCGGGCGCTCTACGGTGTCATATCTCCTCAAAAACCCGCTGAAAATGGGGTTTCTTCGTCAATATTCCGTGCAGACCGCCCGCAGAGGGATCACTGAGTGCACGGCACCTTTTCAGCAGCCTCCTAGTTAGAAGAATTCCATGCGATTGCTTCTTCTACAAATATTATGTTTCGTCCCGCTTGTCTGGGTTCCGTACGTCTGGTCCAACGCGGAACTTCATCAGGTCCTTCTAATTCTTCTGCCCCCGGCTCTTTTTCTTACGTTCGTTTTTTACGATTCGCTGAAGGAAGGGACGTTTGACTTATTCTGGCACCCAACCTTATGGGTTCCCATCCTGGGGGCGTTGGTGTGTCTCCTGCATTTCCTCCGGAACTTTGTCACCGGAAAAACGTCGTTTGAAGCGATCGGTGTCAGCGTGGGCACTCCTCCCAACCTCGGTTTCCTCTTCATGAAGTTACTGACGTGGGTCGCGGTGCTGTGCCTGATCCTCAACCTCATGAATCAGGGAATGCAAAATGAACACTCGTCCGACACGAAACGAGCCTCGTCTTTTTTTCAGGCCATGTCCCTCGCGCTGATCACCGCCGGCACACTTTTTTCACTTCTTGTGGTCGAACAGACGTTCGGACTGGTTTTCGGTCGGACCATTTCAAAGGGAACCGCAGCCGGAACGTTTTCAAATTCAGTTCAGGCGGGAAGCTTTCTATCCGCTCTTTTTCCTGTCGTTTTACTTTGTGTCTTTCGATCCGACCGGACTGTTTCCCGAACAATTCTCGGAGTTCTTTGCGGGATCCTTCTTCTCGGTATTTACCTTTCCTTTTCAGTCATTGCATGGGGAGGAGCTGCCCTGACAATTCTCCTGCTCTTCTCGGCCTCCCTGTTCCAACGATGGAATGAAGGACAACAATCAACCCCGAATGAAGATTCTCCTCTGTCGATGCGACGGACCCTTTTGACCGGACTGCTCGTGCTCAATGGGTTTCTTGTACTTCTGGTGTTTTTTCCGGAAGGCCGGGATCGTCTCGCCTCGGGGTTTAAGGTAACAGGACAGCAGAAAAGGATTCGTCTGCTGCGCTGGCGTGATACGCTCAGGATGATCGGTCACTTTCCCATGATCGGCGTGGGTCCGGGGAACTTCTATGCGGAGAGGAATCGTTTTCGTACGGCCCATGAACTCCAGGTTTCCGGTTCAAATAACGATCCGTCATGGACTCCCGCCCCCCTGAAATCCTCGGAAAACATCTACCTGGATCTTACCGCGACATGGGGACTTCTGTTCGGCCTTCCGGTTCTGGTCCTGCTCGCGGGGTATCCTCTTTATCGAATGGTTTCTCTTCTCAGACAGACGGGATCGTGGCGTACTGTGGATCTTCGGAGAATGGGCTGGAGCCTGTCTCTTATCATCTTTCTCTTTGCGGGCTGTTTCTCGAATCCGTTCCAGAATCCGGGAAGCTTGCTTATTTTCTGGATCCTGTTTGGATTGCTCGTTTCCGATCGCTCCTCGGTCCCTGACGGTATTTCATGGAACCCGAACCGATGGCAGCTCTTGCTTTTCGCTTTTTTCGGTGGAACCGGGTTACTGATGCTTGTAGGTGGAACGGGCTCCTTCCTCATAAGTGGATATCACGCCAAAAAGGCGGTTCGGACCCAATCTGTTTCTCCCGGCCTGCTCCAATCCTCCATTAAGCTATATCCGTATCGACCTCGCTTGTTCGAGCGGTTCGGAGACATGATTCTGAAATGGACCCCGTCACATCCGCGGCGAGCGGCGCATCAGTACCGAACCTCATTACGGATGGATCCCCACAATTACGCCGTCATGATAAAGCTCGGGAATTCGCTTATGCAAATATCACATGGCTCTTCCAATGAGGCGAAAAAGAAACGTCAAGAAGCATTAAAGGTATACCAGCATGCTCGTGACCTCCATCCGTCCCTCTCCGAGGCACATTTTCGGATGGGGATTGTTTTTCTTTCCATGAACAAAATTAATAAAGCGAAGTCGACGTTTCAGGACGCACTGAAAAAACGACCGGATCATAAAAGAGCCCGTCTAAACCTGATTCGGATTCATGCAAGAAAGGAAAATCGCGGGGCATTAAAATCTCATTTAAAGAAACTTCGGGAGAGTGATTTTCAACGGTGGCGGCTTTTAATGCGCTGGCCCGATATGAAACCTTACCTCAGCGATCCTGAGGTTCGTCGTTTCTTTGATACTGAATAGACCTCATCCGAAGAGAAGCTCCAGAGCATATTCGTTGAACTCCGGGACTTACCAGTGAGCCAGACCGGCCTGCGCGGCGACGGTCTGCACGACGTACGAGGGATTGAGAGATCCGACAAACCGGCGTGCCGACTCTCGACCGGCGGCGAAAATTTCTTTTGAACTATTCCATCCCGCCCAGTGTGCTTTTACCTCCTGTCCCCACCAGCGCCGGGGAGAAATCAGTTCCGACAAATTCCAGCTTCGACGTCCAGCGAGATGAAACGCCGGG
>CAZSFH010000148.1:0-7382 GCA_964606115.1 uncultured Planctomycetia bacterium
AGCTTCCCGGGCATATTCCCGCTGGTCAGGGCACTTTTCCGGCGAGCCTTCTCTTTTGCCTTTTTCGCCGCCGCCCTCGCGCGAGCCGCTTCCAGGGCTTTCTCAATAATGGTCTGAGCACTCTCCGGATGCTCCTCGAGAAACGTCGACAGCTCCTGGTAAACAACTGAAGACACAATGCCCCGAACCTCCGAGTTTCCCAGTTTGGTCTTGGTTTGTCCCTCGAACTGCGGTTCGGGTACGTTGACACTGATAATACCGGACAAACCTTCACGGAAATCATTTCCGGATGGAATGTTGTCCTCTCCCTCGAACATGTTATGATTCTTTCCGTATTCCTTGAGCGCGCGGGTCAGAGCCGTGCGAAATCCGCTCACATGGGTCCCGCCCTCCTGGGTGTTGATGTTGTTGACGAACGAGAACAGGGATTCATTGTAGCCGTCGTGATATTGCATGGCCAGCTGCATCACCACCCCGTCCTTCTTTTCCTCGATCGAGATGACCTCGTCATGAATGGTCTGCTTGTTTCGATTCACGTGCTCGAGGTACTCAGCAATCCCCCCTTCGTAATGAAATTCCTCGGTCCGGTCCTCCCGCTCGTCGGTAAGGTGAATCATTAGCCCCTCGTTAAGATACGCCAGCTCTCGGAGGCGTCCGGCAAGAAGGTCAAAATCAAAAACCGTTTCCGAGAAAATTTCCGCGTCCGGTTTAAACCGAATCCTCGTTCCGCTCAGTTGCGTTTTTTCTCCTTTCTCCATCTCCTGAGTGGGCTCTCCCTTTTCAAAACTCAGGAAGTAATGGTGGTCGTTTCTCCAGACATCAACTTCAAGCCATTCCGAAAGTGCATTGACCACGGAAACCCCTACACCGTGTAAACCCCCGGAAACCTTGTAGACGTTCTGGTTAAATTTTCCGCCGGCGTGAAGCTTGGTCATGACCACTTCGAGCGCGGACTGGTCGCTGTCTTCATGTTTGTCCACCGGAATTCCGCGCCCGTCGTCCTGAACACTTACACTTCCATCCGAGTGAATTTTGACATCGATCTTCGAACAATATCCCGCCACCGCTTCGTCGATGCTGTTATCCACCACTTCGTGGACGAGGTGGTGCAATCCTCGATCATCGGTGTCTCCGATATACATGGCGGGGCGTTTTCGTATACCTTCAACCCCCTCGAGAACATCAATATCCGCGGCCTCATAAGCCATCTGTTGTCCGGTTTCGTTATCCATGGATCCCTGTGTGTACCTGTGATAAAAAGGTTAAACAGCTGTAAACGTTAATTCCTCAAGAGATTCAAGTCCCTCCTCCCGAAGCCGATCCCGCAACCGATCGGCGTGGAAACCTGAAAGCTCACTGAGCATCGGCTGAGAGGAAACCCCGATTTTCAACGTGCCGTTTCGATAGGATTGGACGCACGTCTCTTCCTCATATGGTTCCGGAACCACTTCCCGCCACGCTTGTTTGGCATTCTGAAGATGAAGCTTTCGCTGTGATTCGAACCGGTGAAGAACATCACGAACCAGTTCACCGATTTTCTTCATACGTCCACCTCAATGTCTTCTTCACTCAACGGCATCATCACGTACGTGTACTTGCTTCCTTCTTCCAGAACGCCTCCGGTCTCGGGCCCGGAAAGTTTGAGTTTAATCGTGTCGTCCGCGAGAACCTTGAGCACATCCAGCACGTAGTTCGGATTAAAGATGATATGAAACGGTTCCCCGTCGAACGATACGGGAACGGAAGCCGACCCTTCACCAAACTCCTGGGACCGGGTTGAAAGCTGAAGCACATCCGATTCGAACCGAAACTTCACAATCGGCATCTCTCTCGGGGTCAGCACTTTGACCTTCCGGAGTGCCGAGGCAAGTGCCTCCCGATCCACCTCAACTTCCATCTCGGGCTCCGCTGGAATTGCCTTCTCGTAGTCGGGATAATTTCCTTCCACCTGACGGCTGTACACAAGCCCTCGTTCGGTCCGATACTGCACCTTCGACGAATCACCGGTAAATGTAATTTCGTCGTCGTCTTCCACCATCCTGGCCAGCAATTTCAACACTCGGGGAGGAACGTTTACGACAAACTCATCCTCCAACCCGGTCACCAGGTTCTCGCGGAACCGAGCAAGCCGGTTCCCATCACTCCCCACCATCTCGACGTACTCCGGCGTCCAGCGGCAGTACAGACCGGTCAGCGCGTACATCTGCATCTCATCCGCAACCGCGAACGCCGTCTTTTCCACCATGGTCTTTAGCACCTCCCCCTCGATCTTCACCTCCGGGCCGTCCTCGAATTCAGGGAACTCCGGAAAATCATCCGGATCGTGACCGACAATATGAAACTCACCATCCGTCGTACGGACGTCCAGTGCATTTCCGTCCGATTGCAGTTCCAGATCATCCTCGTCATCAAACTCACTGAGAAGAGAGGTGAGCCGATCCGCCGAAACGGCCACGGCTCCAGGTTCATTTACCTCCACCTCTTCCGTTTGCACACGAACCCCCACTTCCAGGTCCGTGCCGGCCACCGAGACTGAATCTTCATCAGCAACCAGGTTCACGGATTTCAGGATCGGCACCGTCGATCGCTGGGGAATGGAATTCCGGACGATCCGAATCGTCTGATACAGCTCTTCCGCGTTGGTAAGGATTTTCATGCAGGTCTCCGATCAACGTACGCAATCGCATGAGATGAAGAAATAATCACCATTCTTATTATACGTTAAATCGAGGTGTATTGAAACCTCATTGAAGGACGTGTTCGCCCGGACCTCGGGCGATTCCGAATAAGGTCAAGGAACGAATATTTACAGAAAATAACCCTTATTCGGAGGGTTTTGCGGGAAGATTTGGATCGAGATCGAATCTGTACTTCGGATCCGGTCTATAAATACGTCAAGGAAATCCGTTCCCCGCGAAACCAGGTCCACGGCCGAAGAATCGTCAGGTTAATTCTTCATGGGAGGCCATGCCTTCCGCTTCCACATTGTCCCGCCTGGCTTTCAGAAGATCCCCTCCACAGGATGGACAGCGATAGGACTCGCTTTCCTCGTAACGAACCACGTTCAGTGTTCGGTCGCAATCCTCACATTCCATAACCCGTTTGGATTGCTTGCGTAGAAGTTCCCGGGCCTGTTCCGGCGTCAGAATTTCCTCCTCCACCATAATCTGGCCGAGCTGTTTCCGTTCGTTCTGCTTAGCGAGTTCCCCCTGGATCTGAAGACAGCGCTGAAGCTCTTCTTCAGAGCAGTAACCGCTTTTTACGGCCAGCTTGCCGTAAAGAATCTGCTTTTTCTGGAGTTCATCGAAGGAGGGAATATCTTCGAGCTCAGTTTGCTGACGTGCGATCGCGGTGTTCAGTTCTTCCTCGTCCAGAAACCCCTCTTCCACGAGGATCGACCCGAGCGAACGATGAGTGGCCTCTTCATCCTCCCCGGCTGTTTCAGCTTCCTGTATCTCAATTGCCTGATCAAGCTCATCATCCGACAGGAACCCGCAATCCACGGCTACTTTTCCCAGATGAAGGTCGGTATCCGGTAATGAACGATCCCCCGACATCACTCTTCCCCCAAGGATTTGAAACGATGACGAATTCCATTCGATCGGGGTTCTGAACATCTTTATTATACCCGTCGATCGGGAAAATTGAAAGAACAACCCCGGTTCGACCGAACGGATTGAACCTTGCGGAGCGAGACCTTATGATGATCCCTCACGATCAATATTCCCTTTTTCCTCCCTTTTTTTGAGATAGGATCGTGCACGGTTAATCAATTGTTCAGCCCCCTGTTCCCGGAGCTGCTTCACCACCTCGTCAACCGCGCGCTCGACGTTTTCTCTGCTCTCGAACGTCTCCCGGGCGGTGAGTACCGGATCACCATCCAGGGACGCCACCATGCCGTGTATGCGATGGGTTCCGTCGATACCCCGTTCGCAATAGGCCCCGAGTGGAATTCGACATCCTCCCTCCAGTGCTTCGATAATATCGCGCTCAACGGTTACCTCAAGCTCGGTTTCCGCATCGTTCAGATTGTCCAGTATCGTTCGTACCGTGCTTTGCTCCTCCCGGCACTGAACCAGGATCGCTCCCTGGCCGGGCGCCGGAATAAAGGAGGTCGGATCCTGACGTACGAACGATACGTCCTGGCGTTCCAGCCGGATTAATCCCGCCTCGGCAAGTAATAACGCGTCGACCTCCCCTTTTTCAAAAAGTTTCTCCAACCTCGTATCCACGTTCCCTCGAATCGGACACACGTCCAGGTCCGGACGCTGATTCAGTATCTGAGCACGGCGTCGCAGGGAGGACGTCCCCACCAAAGCCCCCTCCGGCAGATCACCTATCGACTCCTGCTCTCCTCGAGCAATAAACACGTCCGCTGCCGAGTTTCGTTCAAGAATTGCGGACGTGAAGAGACCGGGATCGGAATCAGTGGGCACGTCCTTGGCGCTGTGAACCGCCGCGTCGACCTCGCCGTTTAACACGGCTTCGTCCAGGTCCTTCGTAAAGAAACCTTTACCGGACAGTGAATGAATGGATTGTTCGGCAAAACGGTCTCCGCTCGTTTTCTTCGTCACCACCTCCACCTCCAGATCGGGAGACTCCTCCTCAAGTGTCCTGACAACCTGTTGCGTCTGAACAAGCGCCAGCCTGGATCCCCTTGTGCCGATCTTCAATTTGTCGCTCATTCCGGCTCCCTCTCCGCGGCCGTGTCCGAATCCGTGGACGCCCCGGGATCGATCTCGAACAGTTCCTGCAGCGCCTCGGCGAGATCAACGCCATCTCCGCGTGCATACGCGTCCTTCAGGTTGGTGACCGGGGAATGTAGAATTTTGTTGAGCAATCGATCCACCATCTTTCGAATCTCCTCCTCGTCCCTCTCCTTAAGGGATTCAACCCGGTTCAGACTTCGACTCAGTTCCTGTTCGCCGATTTCCTTGAGTTCCTCTCGCAACTCCTTGATCAACGGTCCAACCCGATTTCGCTTTTGTTCCTTTACAAATGTCCGAAGCCGTTCATCGACCATTTTCTCCGAAGCCTCGATCTCATCGGAACGAGCTTCAAGATTCTGGGCGACAATCTGTTCCAGATCATCAATATTATACAGGTACACCTGGTCCAGATGTTCACAGTCCGGATGGACGTTCCGGGGAACGGAAAGGTCAAGAATACAGATCGGATCCATATCCCTCTTTCGAAGTGCATCTTGGATGTCCTGCACACCGATGATCGGGGATTCGGAGGACGTGGCCACGATCAGCACGTCCGTACGTTCCATATAATCCTCGAGCAATTCAAATTTCACCGGTTTTGCATCCATCGAGGAGGCAAGGTCTTCCGCACGATCTCGGCTCCGGTTGCAGACAATCGTGTCTTCGACCCCGTGTTCCCTGAGGTTCTCGAGACAGATCCGGGCGGTCTCTCCAGCTCCCACCAGCATTACCGTTTTTTGACTGAGATCCTCGAACACCCGGGACACGAAATCCACCGCAACACTGGAAACGGAAACTTTTCGCTCCCCGATCTCCGTCTGTTCCTGGATTTCCTTGGCCAGAGAAAGGGCCTCCTGAAACATCGGGTTCAGGCGCTTGCCGGTCAACCCCAGGATCCGGGACTCGTTGTATGCCGTTTTGACCTGATTAATGATCTGGGTTTCCCCCACCACCATACTGTCCAGGCTTCCGGCGACCCGGAACAGGTGATGGACGGCCTTCTCACCTCGATAGGTGTAAAGTGTTTCCCGGATCGGCTGCCAGTTTACGTCCTTCCACTCCGCCAGCGTCTTTGTGAGGCGCTCCGGGGAAAAACCGGGATTTTCCCCCGTTGCATAGTAGATTTCCACGCGGTTACAGGTGGAAATCAGCACGCCTTCATCAAGATCGTGCTCGGAGACGAGTTGCTGGGTAACCTCTCCCTGACGCTCGACCGGGACGGCCATTTGTTCCCGCACTTCCACCGGTGCGTCCCGGTGGTTGAGACCGACCATTCGAATTGTGTCAAGTGATTCCGTCATCAGTGAATTCCCTGCCAGATGACGTCCATGAACAACGTAAAGAGCACCATGCAGAACCCGAGGATCGAAAGATACGCGAATTTCCGCCCTTTCACCATCAACACCTCTCGCAGCACGAGGAGTCCGCCGTAGACCCCCCAGGTAATTAACGAGAACAATACTTTCGGATCTTTGTACCACGGAATACTCAGCTGTTGGTCCAGCAGGTGCTCACCGCCAAGGATGCCGAGAAGAATTCCAAGCGACAGCAGTGGAAAACCGATCAGAATCGACGTTTTACTCAGGGATTCGGACCGTTCGAGGGAAGGCAGCGACCGAAACAGAAACCCGGTCTGTTTGGAGCGGACCATCCAGTCCTGCAGAAGAAACAGTAACCCGCAGATAAATCCCATCGTGAAGACGACGTAACTCAATACGATCACCGACACGTGCAGAATCAGCCAGGTGTCAAACGACAGCGTACTGGATGGAGCCGTCGGCCGCATCAGAAATAGCGTCGCAAGCCCGAGCATCAATGCCCCGACCAGCGTTCCGGCCGGAATCGTAAACGGTGTTTTTGCGTAGTTCTGCAGGAGGAGCGACATAAACACAATTCCAACGGTTAACCCGGTAATCGTCTCAAATTTCCCGGGCACGGCGTGGGTTCCTCGGTCCACCAGAATCCACACGAGCAGAATCAGATTTAACACCAGAGCCACAAGCACAAGTACGGTGATGCTAGATTGATATTTCCTCTTTCTTCGCCACAGATGATACAAACTCCATCCCCCCGCTCCCAGGTACAGGAGCAGACAAAGAAAGTGTACCAGTGCCTGAGCGGTTGAGTACGTATACATGAATCACCCGGTGAAGAACAAAACACGGAGAAACACGGTAGAGGAAGGGCATTATAAGACGTTCGGCCGTTTATTTCAGTCGAACACGGTCGTCGCAACGCCTCAAAGAAGACCTCATCTGAGAAATGGGCGTACGCTCAGTGAGTTCTCAACGGAGGGCTGCAAAGAAATTTCAGCGATCCCCCATTGAGGCGCGGGTTTATGAAGATCAATGATACATCTTAATGTACGCCGAGGGGAACCAATCTCATCTCGTGAGGAAATCAGTATTTGCCCGGGATGTTTTGCTCGCTTTGGGAACTGCTTGGTACTAAATCAGACCGTACCACTTCCGACAGATCCATTCACCGGTGAGCAGGAGGATGACGGCGCTCGAGCGCGAGACCGTTCGGAGCGTCCCCGTGACGGCTGCCAGGGGCGCCGCGTTGAGGTCGCCGTCCCGTGCCAGCGGGAGCACGGCGATGGTGACGAAGACCACGCTGCCGGTCCAGAGGCCCGCGAACGTCAGGTGGATGGCCGCCGAAACCGCGTCTGCG
>CAZSFH010000149.1:0-7363 GCA_964606115.1 uncultured Planctomycetia bacterium
CTTCAGGATGTAATACGGGGTGGTTCTCACACGTCGAGGCAAGCTCGTCCTGATCGGTAATTAGACCCTGTACTTCGTCGTTAAGAAAGGTTTCCAGGCGCTCGCTACGTTGATCCGGAACGAGAACGGCGATGTCGTTTGCCTGCCAGGCGGCCATAAGACCGGTGCAGAAATTAAACGCTGACGAACAGGTGAGGGCCCAGTGGCTCGGTGAAGAATCCGTCTTTCCGGATGTTTCGTCATGTTCCCGAAGCTGAGTGGTCAATCCGACGACTCGTCCGTGGAGATCAGACCAGGTTAATGTCTGATCGCCACGGAAGCTGACGGGAAAGTCTCCGTATCGCTGCTGAACCATCATCCGGTTGAGGGGAATGTAAGTTGGTTTGACGTTTCCACGAGGTGGAAACAGCGCTCGCAGAAAAGGATCAAACCAGTATCCCCGGAACCGACGAAACCGCCAGACGCGATACATAAATTCTCCTATAAACAAAAGCCCGATGAGGAGGTACGAGATAAAACCGCTGTACAGCAGCCAGATTTCTCTTGAAAAAAACAGGGCGAAGATAAAAATCAGGCCGGCATTGACGGCAAAGAACACGGCCCACAGCACCGTAACCGAACGACAGTACCGTACGTCTTTTTCGGCCAGATCGGAAACGGTGGTACGGGCGAAACTTTCAATAACGGACTGGGTTTGGAAAAGGCTTCTCGCAAAAACAACACAGAGTACACCGCTGATGATGCCCGGAAGGAGAAGAAACAGAAATTCGTCGTTCAAAATCGCTCCGGTGACGAGCAAGCCCATGATGAGAAGACCCGGGAGAAGAAAGCGACGGAGGTGGGAAAGGTCCAGGGAGTGAAAACTAAAAAGCGTCCGGAGAAACAGGAACACCCCCAACACGCCGTAAAGCAGCCGTGGACTGACAACGCGGAGACCAAAATAGACAAGAAAGGGATATGCCACGGCGGACAGAAAGACGAGAGCGGAGACAAAGACTTTGATCCGCCGACTTACGGTTTGATCCATCGGGAACGTATGAGGCTAAAAACTGCGTATGACTTGTGTTTTTATGCGAAGAACTCCACTCAGGACGCGCGTTCGTCCCTCACAAAACGGGCCAGAGAGCGAAGCGATTCAAAATACTCCTTCGTTTCCTCCGAGGGACCGGTTATTTTGATACCGTATTCTTTCTGGAGGACCATAGCCAGTTCGAGGGCGTCGACGGAATCCAGGCCAAGCCCTTCGATGAAGAGAGGTTCTTCCGGTTCGATTTCCTGCGGTTGAACATCCTCCAGAACGAGCGCGTCCACGATTAATTCTCGGAGCTCATCTTCAATCTTCCGGAGCTCCGGATCCTGATCATCGGTGTCGGTCGTGCTCTGCGACATTCGTCCAAAAAGATGTTGGAATCAACATGGCCTGTGATGCGAATTTCCCTGAACCGTAAGATAATCCATATTTTACGCGAATCTATCTGTCAATACAACAGAACGGTTCATCAAGGAATATCACCAATAAGAGGAAGCTCTGTGGAAATCGGTCGCCGGATTGTGATATACCGGGATGGGCAATCCCGTCGAAACGCCCTGCTGGTACTCGGAGTATGTCAGGAAGGATGCGTGCGAAAGATTCATCCGTTTAACTCAGCTCATTGTCGTGGCCGATTCTGATACGCCGGAGAAAACGTTATATCTGGTTGACGGATCCTCTTATCTTTTCCGGGCCTATCATGCAATGGGTGATCTACGGAACTCGGAGGGAGTTCCGACCGGAGCGGCGTTTAACTTTATCAATATGCTGAATCGTCTGCTCGAGGAGGACCAGCCGGAACATATTGCGGTGGTGTTTGATCCGGAAGGATCGTCGTTCCGGAAAGAGATGTTCGAGCCGTACAAAGAAAACCGGGATGAGACGCCTGAAGACCTCGTTGAACAGATTCCATACGTCTTCAACGTGCTGGATGCGATGGGGGTTCCCCGCCTTTCCGTGGAGGACTACGAGGCGGACGACGTGATTGCCACACTCACCCGGAAGGGACGCGAAGACGAATTTGAGGTCGTTCTTGTCAGTTCGGACAAAGACCTCACTCAGCTCATCGACGATCACGTAATCATGTACGACACCATGCGGGATCGGACCATGGACGAGGATTACGTTCGTGAACGGTATGATGTCCGTGAGCCGGAGCAGATGATAGATTATCTGGCCATGGTGGGAGATTCCTCCGATAATATTCCGGGACTGTCCGGGATTGGTAAGAAAAGTGCAGCGAAATTGCTGGACCGTTTCGATTCCATGGAGGAGGCCCTCGAGAACCCGGAAGACATTGAGTCTACCCGGATCCGGAACGCCATCAAAGAGGTTGAAGAGGATGCGAATCTCTTCAAGGATCTGATTCGTCTTCGGACGGATGCACCCGTGGACCTGGAGCCGGACGAGTTAACCCGCGATTCGCCGGACCGGGATCGGCTTCGGGAGATTTTCCGCGAACTGGAATTTCATCAGTTGCTGGAGGACCTTCCCGGCGAATCCACACTCGACGAAGAAACGTACCACACCGTCCGAAGCGAAGCCGTATTTTCTGATCTTCTCGACAGGATGAAAGAGGTCGAACGGATCACATTTGATCTCGAGACGAGCGGTTTGGACGCCCACCAGCACGAAATTATCGGTTATGCGATTGCCCTTGAGGAGGAAGCGTATTACATTCCCACCCGGCATGAATCCGACCAGGGCGACTCGTCCCCGGAGCAACTGGATCACCGAGACGTCACGGGCAAACTGACTCCGATACTGGAGGATCCGGAGATCGACGTGCTGGGTCAGAACCTGAAGTTTGACGTAAAATTTTTATTTCAGGAAGAAATCGAATTGCAAGGAATCTCCTGTGATACCATGCTCGCGTCTTACGTGCTGAATCCCTCTCGGTCCAGTCACAGTTTGAAAGCCCTCGCTCAGAAGTTTCTCAACCATACCATGACCGAGTATGATGAAATCACAGAAGACGAGGCCAGTTTGCGCACGGCTCCGGTGGAGGAAGTGTCCCGATACGCCTGCGAGGACGTGACGGCGACCCGTGAAGTCGCGGATACGTTACTTGCAAATCTGGACGAGGAGGGGATGATGGATCTCTACCGGGAGCTTGAACAGCCGCTCATTCCCATTCTCGCGAACATGGAGTGGGTTGGTATTCGGCTTGATCCGGAGGCATTGGAGGAGATGCAGGATGAATTAACCGAGCGGCTTTCCGATCTGGAAGAGCAGATCTGGGAGGAAGCCGGCATGGAGTTCAACGTAAATTCCCCCCAGCAGTTGCAGGACGTGCTGTTTGACCATCTGGACCTCGAGCCGGTGCGAAAAACGAAAACCGGTTATTCGACCGACGCCGATACGCTCGAGGAGCTCGCCGACGAACATGACGTACCGGAAATGATTTTAGACTACCGGAGCCTGGCGAAACTCGTCAACACGTACGCCAAAAAACTACCCGGGCTTGTTCACGAGGAAACGGGACGGCTCCACACCGAATTTCACCAGACCCGAACCTCGACCGGACGTCTCAGCAGCAGCGAGCCGAACCTCCAGAACATTCCCGTGCGTACGGAGGAAGGGCGCCGGATCCGCAGGGCGTTTGTTGCGGATGAGGACTGTCAGTTGCTGTCCGCGGACTATTCGCAGGTTGAGCTCCGGGTGCTCGCTCACATCAGTGGGGACAGGGCACTCACGCGGGCCTTCAAGCAGGGAAAAGATATTCATCGGGCCACGGCCGCCGACATGTTTGAGGTCGAACTGGACGAGGTGGACACTGAACTGCGTGAAGCAGCCAAGACCATTAATTTCGGAATTGTATATGGAATCAGCGCGTACGGATTGGCCCGCCGTCTGGATATCGATCAGGATCGGGCCCAGGAATACATTGATCGTTACCTTGAGCGA
Source organism: uncultured Planctomycetia bacterium (assembly GCA_964606115.1). Taxonomy (GTDB): domain Bacteria; phylum Planctomycetota; class MHYJ01; order CAYXQY01; family CAYXQY01; genus CAYXQY01. The sequence goes on from CAZSFH010000149.1 coordinate 3,938, forward strand.
TACAGTGGCGTGAAGAGGTACATGGACGATATTGTTGAGCAGGCTCGTGAGGACGAGTGTGTGACGACGCTCATGGGACGAAAACGTTACATTCACGAAATTCACTCGGATGATTACAACACGCGCTCGTTTGCCGAACGCACGGCGATTAATACACCCATTCAGGGATCCGCCGCCGACCTGATCAAGAAGGCGATGATTCGAGTCGACCGTGCTTTAACGGAAAACAACCTGTCGGCCCGGCTTGTTCTTCAGATTCATGATGAGTTGATCCTGGAAGTCCCAAACCAGGAGTTGATGAGGGTGGAACCGTTGCTGGAGGGACAGATGAAAAATGCAATGCAGCTTGACGTACCTCTTGAAGTCGATCTGCATTCGGGATCGAACTGGGGAGAGATCAAATGAAAATTCGTATTTGCCGTTATCACATCACGTCAGGGATTTCGATCTGAAATCATGACGGATCGAGATAAGAACGGAAATCAAAAGGCGGAGGAGAAGCGGGAAAGGAGTCCGGCTGGTGATGGCGGGATCACCGGACGAGAAGTTCGAATCGTCACCATTCTGCTGTTAGTCGGTTTGATTCTTCGTCTGGTGTACATCCTGATGGTACGTGATCACCTGCTGTTTCATGAGGCGTTTCTCCGGGCGGAGTGGTTCCGTGATTGGGCGAGTCGGTTGGATCGTGGTAAACCCGTTTGGACCTCGGTTCCGGAACACATGCCGTTTTATGGATATTTACAGTTTTTTCTGCTGCAACTGTCCGACCAGAACTTCTGGCCCCTGTACATTCTTCAGACCGGACTCGGTCTTGGGGCGGGGGTGCTGGTGTTTCTTCTGACGAGACGGCTTTTCCCACCACCGGCCGACAAGCTGTCACTCGCGTTGTTTCTGATCTTTCCCGAATGGATTGTGCTGGAAACCCGTCCCGTCCCGACGATTCTGTTCGTATTTCTGATCTTGCTCGGACTGTATTTGTTTGTACGGGCACGAGAGGCGGAGTACCGAACACCGTGGCTGATCGCCTCGGGGGGGACGCTTGCTCTTTTGACGGCAACTGAGCTGATGGGGTTGGTAGTTCCGGTGATATTATCCATCCGGGTTCTGGTTCAAAGCGACTTTTCGTGGAAAAATCGCTTTCTCGACACCGTTTCACTTGGGGGGGGGAGCCTTCTGGTGATTGCTCTTGTCCTTCTGTTCAATCATCAGGCCATGAAACTTCATCATCCTCACGGGGGATTGATTCTTCAATCCGATACCGGACGTCAGGTTTACGCCGGCAACGGTCCGGAAGCGGCCGGGCATGTTCCCTTTGAACCAGGAGTGAAAGCGGATCGGATTGATCAACTTCCGAACCGGGAGGGGGTGAATCATCCCGTCCGTATCACGCAGATGTATTTCAAGAAAACCTTTAATTATGTGATGGATCAACCGGGATCGTTCCTGGAAAATCTGGTTCGAAAGGGCTTTTATCTGATTACCTCGTATACGGTCGACACGTCCGAACCACTTGCGCTTTTTAAAAAGGAATCCGTCATGTTCGGATATGGGGTCTACCCGTTCGGATTACTTGTTCTGTTCGCCGGAATTGGCGGGATTGCTGCAATTCCGTATAAACGAAACGCTCGTTTGCTCGTACTTTTGGCAGGATGTTTTATTGCACTTCTGTTCGTGTTTCCGGTAGATGCTTCGTCTCGATTGGTGCTCGTTCCCTTTCTTGCGATATTTGCCGGGGAAGGATGTCTTTATTCCGCTCAAGCTCTTCAAGAACGGAATTACGTGCGTTTAATCATGTTATTACCGGTCTTCATTATTTCGTTTGTCGGTTTTCTTCCGCTCTTCGGGGTTCGTAAAGCTGAAGAAAAAGCGTACCGGACCCCTGTATGGAAGGCGAAAGCACTCTGGAACCGCGGAGAAGAGCTTAAAGCGTTAAAGACCCTCGAACGTGCACGAACCCATAAGGAATCGTTGTGGACGCGGAATATTTACATTCACTACGAATTAGCGCGTGCCCTGTTTCGGTTTGAGCAGTTAAAAGAGAGCGGAGACGTGGCGGGGACGCACGACTACAATGTGCTCGGAGAGTTGAAGTCCGTTTCCCGTGTAGCGCAGGAGTTAGATGTTACGTTTCCGAAAGCATATGATCTGCTCGGCGAATATTACACGGAGAACGGAAACCTGAAGCTGGCACTCAAAAATTATCGCACCGCGATGAAGATGGTACCCGCCCAGCATCGCATGGCGTCCATCGGGGAGGTGCTGATTCGGTCCGAACGCTATCAAGATGGAATCGAGGAAATGGACCGGGCACTGGATCGATACCCGGACTGTGACGAGTGCCGGATCAATCTGGCACGGGCCCTTTCTCTCCAGGTTATTTCCAGGCATCGCAGTTCAGCTGATTCGGATGATCGGATTAAGAATCCTGCTGTTCTTATGGAAGCTCCGAAATACAATCGGGCCTTAACAATTCTCCAGGATGCACGGGATCGTGCGAATCGAAGGGGGGATCAGAAACTTGAAGCAAGGGCGTCGTTCCTGATGGGATACCTGTACGAAAGAGCCCATCAGACGGACCGGGCGCATCAACAGCTCAAGCGAGCCCGAAACATTGGTGGAACGTTCGGTGAGCGGGCGGAGCGCCGGGAACGAAAAATGTGGTTGCAACTGGCTGATAAGTTGATGAAGGAGCAGAAATTTGAGCAGGCCGTAAAGGAGCTGGATCGGGCCCTTGAATCTTTTCCGGACTGCGATCGATGTCGTCTGGAGAAAGCGCGGGCGCTCGTCATGAGCGGACAGTTTAATCGTGCGCTGGAGGAATATCATCGCATCGTTCGCCGGGCCCGGAAACAGGGTCGCGAAAAGATTCTGGCCCGTGCACTGTTCATGACAGGGGGGCTCCTGCTGGAGGCGGGCGATCTGGAACGAGCTCTGCACTTCTACAACAAGGCGAAGAAATTTGACAATGAATTTGGGAACAGGGCAAAAGAAAAGGTAAAGGAGCTCAAGCGTCAGTCGGATGCCCGGGAACCATCGGAGCGATCCGGAACTCGTCAAAAGTGATATTATGAAAGATCCCATCTATCTTGACAGCAAGGAGATTCGGAATCTGGCCGAACCGGCGGATTACGTGAAAGCTGTCCGGCAGGGGTTTCTCGAACGGGGGGAGGGAGGCGATGCAAGCACACGCGAGCGTGTTCATCGAAGTGATCCGGCCGGTATGCTGACCTCATACATGGCGATCCTGCCGCAATCCGGGGTGATGGGGGGATACATGTATTCAGCGGGGTTCTCCGAACGCACCGCGTTTTTCCTTACGCCCTTGTTCGACGCTGAGACCGGGGAGGTCCTCGCTTTGCTGGACGGTGCCAGTATGAATCCCTTCAAAACGGGAGCGGTAGGCGCAGTTGGATCTGATGCTCTCGC
>CAZSFH010000150.1:0-7323 GCA_964606115.1 uncultured Planctomycetia bacterium
AAAAATGGTGGACAGGAAGAAGGAAGGTTTTTTATCTCACAAAAACAAAACCACCCTTGAAATAACAACATCTCCTCCGTACGATAATTTTCATGATACGCCGCCAGTTCCTTCCGAAACTCGTTCACCTGACGCTCCGGGATGATCACCTCGACGTCCTGGCCACCCTCTTCTTATTATCCGCATTTCTCCTTTTCCAACCGGTCACGGGCCAGCAGGAATTAACGTCCACCGTTCAACCCTCCGACAAATCCGTCGAAGCACTGAAGACCTTCCAGTATCCCGACGAGCAGACCGCCGACGTGTTCGCATCCGACCCCCTTCTTGGTAATCCCAGTTCCCTGACCATCGACGAACAGGGCCGGATCTTTGTCTCCGAAACGTACCGTGTTCGGAACGGAAATTTCCTCAGCAATGCGCTTTCCCGGCATTGCCTGCGGAATCACGCTGCACTGCCGAATCGGTGGCGCTCTCGCTGAGGTCGTGCTACTTTTCAGATCCGGTCTACATACCCACACGCCTTCGGCGCTCAACAATCCCCGCCGTATGCCGGCTACATCATAAACTCTTGATCATTATCGTTATCTTCATGTGCGAGTGCATGAAATCTGATGGGGATACGTTGAATCAGAAACAAAGCCTCCAGGATGACAGGACGTTTGAAGGCCTCGATCTCAATCAACATCTTGAACATGCGACGGTTCTCCATCATAATACCAATTCATATCTTTCAGTAATGGTCGGATTATGATGAAAAAGGTCACGTATATAATCTGGCTTCTTCTTTTTGTTGCCGGAATTCTTCCTCTTACTGAAATGATGGACGGAGGGAATTCCGAAGGAACCTCCGGGCCTGATACGGTTGTCCTGATCTCCGGATCCGATGGGATGCACTCCTGTCTACCCTACGTATCCACCGAGACACCGGACGAACACAAGAAGAGAAATCTAAAACAGGCAAACCGGAACAGGCATCACTCATCCTGCGAAAATCATATTCCCTCTGGCGCTCTTCCTCCTGCTGCCCTGCCGAAGCAACGGAAAGGGGATGCATTCGCTGCCACGCTCCCGGACATACCGGTCAACTTGCATTCACTCGGTCGGAACCATGTTTCCCCATCATCCGGAACGAAATCCGGACATTCTCCACCCCTCCTTTATCTGAAGAACAGGGTGTTTCTCCTCTAAGATTTTATTTAGACCCGAGAGCCTGCCTGTTCCAGAATTTTCCGGGAGAAGGGGGACTTTCAACGGTGACGGACGTCATTCGTGACGTATTTCGGACCGTCCCGTTTGGTCCGTGGGAACCAGTCGGCCATTTCCCTCTCGTCCACGGTGTCCTCGCTCATCCGGTGACTCGTCTTCGTACGTTGTATTTTGAAAATAGGAATAAATCATGAAACATTGTCGATCTGATTTGACGCTCTACGTTATGATATTTGTCAGCTCGTTCTCTTTCTTTCTCTGGTCCTGTAGTCCGGGAGGGACGCAGGATGGCGCCAGTCAACAAAATCAGGAGGAATCGTCGTCCCCGGAATCGAAGACCCCCGACAAAAATAAGGAGTCCGAGACGTCCTCCGACACGGATACAAAAAACAGCGAAAACGGCAAAAACCGACTTGCCGACGCCACCAGTCCGTATCTCCGAATACACGCCGACAACCCGGTCAACTGGTATCCGTGGGGAAACGAAGCGTTCAAGAAAGCAAAAGAGGAAGACAAACCCATCTTTCTGTCCATCGGCTATTACACCTGTCACTGGTGCCACGTTATGGAACGAAAAGTGTTTATGAACGAGGAGATCGCAAACCAGCTCAACGACGTGTTCGTGAACATTAAGGTGGACCGCGAGCAGCGCCCGGCCGTGGATCACACGTACATGACCGCCGCTCATCGAATGGGTCGACGGGGAGGATGGCCGTTAAGCGTGTTCATGACCCCCGACAAAAAACCGTTCTTCATCGGAACCTACATTCCGCCGAAACGAATGAAATCGATGATCGAGCAGATGGACAAACTGTGGAAGAACCAGCGGGAGAAGCTGACCAAAAATGCCGACAAAATATCGAAGGCCATGAAACAGACCGCGAGCGGCGGTTCCGGAAAGGGACCGGGCAAGGAGGAGTTGCACAGTGCGTACGAGGGATTGACCTCCCAGTTTGACAAAAAACACGCCGGATTCGGCCAGGGAAACAAATTTCCCTCCCCTCACAACCTCCTGTTTCTCCTTCGTTACTGGGATCGAACCAACAGGAAACAGGCGTTAACAATGACCACCCGGACGCTGGACGCCATGCGCCGCGGCGGCATGTACGACCAGATCGGATTCGGGTTCCACCGGTATTCCACCGATCCCGAGTGGGTTCTGCCCCATTTCGAGAAAATGCTGTACGACCAGGCGATGCTCACCTATGCGTACGCGGAAGCCTATCAGGCCACCGAAAATAAACTGTACGCGCGTACCGCACGTGAAACCATTCAGTACGTGACCCGGGACATGGGCGCCGAGAACGGCGGATTTTACTCCGCGCTGGCATCCGGGGCCGCCGGAGTTGAAGGCGCTGAATACGTCTGGTCCACGGACGAAGTGCGAAACCTGCTTTCCGGTAATCAGGCCGACCTCGTCATGGACGTGTACAACATGACCGACGCCGGAAATTACCGGAAAGAATCCTCGGGAGAACGAACCGGGAAAAACGTGCTTCACCGTAAAAAATCGTTGTCCGCCCTCGCGAAAGAGCGCGGCATCAGCGTCAAAACCCTCCGCGACAGGCTGGAGAAAGCACGCAAGAAAATGTATGCGTACCGCGAAAACGAAAAACCACAGATGGGGGTGGACGACAAGATTCTCACCGATTGGAACGGCATGATGATTGCCGCGCTGGCCAGGACCGGTCGAATTCTGGGTGAAGAAAAATACGTAACAAAAGCACGGGAGACCGCGAATTTTCTCCTTTCGAACCTCAAGAAAAACAACGGCCAACTGCTTCACCGATATAAAAACGGCTCCGCGGGCATTTCCGGCAAAGCCACCGATTACGCGTACTTGACATGGGGTTTGATCGAACTGTACCAGACCACATTTGAAACGAAGTGGTTGAAACAGGCCATCTCCCTGACGGAAACGTTCACCGAACATTACTGGGACCGGGAGAACGGTGGATTTTATTTCTCCGGCAATTTCGAAGACACGCCGATGGGCCGTCAGAAACAGGTGCGGGACGGAGCCCGGCCTTCGGCCAATTCCGTGGCGATGTGGAACCTGTTCCGGCTCGGCCGGATCACCGCAAAGAACACGTTTGAAGAAAAGGCCCGTCAAATTGGCAAAGCCTTCTCCCGTCGTGTGAACCAACGCCCCTCCTCGATGAGCATGATGATGACCGCCGTGGATCACATGGTAGGACCGTCCTTCGAGGTGGTGATCGCCGGGGAACCCGACGGGGAGGATACCCGGAAGATGTTACGGAATCTCTGGTCCATGTATAAACCACGAAAAGTCGTCGTTCAGCGGCCGACCGGTGAGGCCCCGGAGATTACGACGCTGGCGGAGTACACGAAAAACCAGAAAACCAGAGATGGAAAGGCCACCGCGTACGTCTGTCAGAACTACTCCTGTAAACTACCCACAACGTCCGTGAGCAAAATGAAAAAACTTCTCACGGAAACACAGACAATTGGAACCGACGAAAAGTGATCGGGATTGTTTGAAGGCCAGCTTGGAATGAGCACTGCGTTAAACTGGAAATGGTATCTGGCGTTTGCAATTCTTACCATGCCTCTCCTGTACGCGGCATTAGAATGGTACCGCGGGCACCGGATAAAACAGGAAATCTTGAGCACGGCGGATTGGCATCTTCCCGCCGGGGAGACCTCCGGGACGAGTGATTCGGAACCCGGTCAAAACACCGGGCCCGGAAACAACGATGCTGAACGGGAGAAGAAAGAACCGTCTCCCTCCGGGACATCCCCGCAAACGACCTCCGCGGATCCGGAGAGGCTGTACGAGAACGTGGAGAAAAAATACGGAATTTCCCCGGACCTCGACAGCTGGTCCCTTGCGGAATGGGCGAATTCGGAACCTCTTTCCCTGAACGACCTCAGAGGAAAGGTCGCGGTAATCCGGTTCTGGACCAACACCTGTCCGTACTGCGCGCGCAGCATGCCGGTGCTCCAGCATCTGAAGAAAACGATGAAGAAAAAACCGGTCAAATTCATCGGCCTGTATCATTCCAAACCGCACGGAAGCAATCGGCCGTGGAAAAAAGCCGTCAAAATGACCGAAAAATGGGGCGTCACGTTTCCGGTCGCCTACGATCGAGACTGGGCCACCCTGAAATCCTGGTGGCTGTCGACCGGGAAGCGCCGTGCCACGTCCTGTACCTTTGTATTCAACAAACGAGGACACGTGACCTATATCCATCCCGGGCCGGTTTATTTTCCGGGAGATCCGGAGGAGAGCAAACCGGCCCGCGATTACGAACATCTTACGCAGGCCATACAGCATGCCCTTTCACGGCCGGGTCCGGATGGATCACATCCGTCGAACTCTGATTCGACCGGAAAGAAACAATGAAAGACCCTCAAGTAAAACGAGTCACCGTCGCGCTTCTCGTCACCGTGCCGCTTCTGGTTGCCGGTTGCTTCTGGTACGTTAGCCAATCACAGGGGACGAACCGGAAAACGGTCTCAAAAGAGGAAATCCTCAATCCCGAACGCCCCGACTCGTCCGGAACCCGGAAAAAGCCATCCGCCAAGGGAGGAAAACGCAAACAGACGGAGACGGATGTATCTACGGGTCGAACGACGTACGACCACCAAACAGCATCCAGATCCGGTTCCCTGCCCCCGGTCGGCCCCAAAGCTCCCTCCCTGGAAGTGACGGAATGGGTCAACGGAGACCCCGTGACGCTCGATGAGCTTCGGGGGAACGTTGTGGTGCTCGAGTTTATACAGATCATTTGACCCGGCTGCCGTCGTGCTCACCCGCACGTGGTGCGGTTACAGAACGAGTTGGGGGATCGGGGTGTTCAGGTAATCGGCATACTTTCGGCCTTTGAACTGCGAAGCTCACAAACAAAGGCGGACATGCGGGAACACGTGAAAAATAAAAACTACAACTTTCCGGTCGCGATTGACCGCAAACGGATTGACACCTTCCGAAAATACAACAGCCGTGGAACCCCCTACGTGGTCATTATTGATCAAAAGGGGCGAATTCGCGGGACCGGATTTTACCGTCCGGGAAAGGTGAAAAGATTGGTTCAAAAATTGCTGAACAAATAGGATTCTTTGGTGTGTGATAAAGGTAAATGGGGGTCCTTCGTTTCGAATGGTTTGGACGGACGAAGCGAAGACGAGGGCGTCCGGTCTTATGATTGCAGGAGGGGATGGGGAAAATGATGATATTTACCAGAAACCCCGTTTTTTAAACTGATACGTCCAGTCGACAAATTTTTCAGTGTAGGGTTTCAGCTTGTCCGGAAAGGAGTTTTTCAGGATCTGTTTGATAATTTTTCCCTGTTTCCCGAGTCGAGTATAGGTACCTCCTCCCGCCCTGGATATCGCTTTCAGTGTATTCTCCGTTTTTTGTCGGGCTTTTCTGGGCATGTCTCGCGTCGCTACGTCAATGCAACTCGTGACAATTGGAATCATTTTTCCATTTTTTTGATCCGTGCCTTTCGATGCGTCGTCGGACGTCTTTTTGTCCGGTGGACCGGATTTTCTGTTTTCCGGACGTTTTGATTCTGGAGGTTTTTTTGCCTTGCGGGCGAATTCTACGGCCCGTGATCGATTGTGGGACGGTGCGTCCGTGGTGAGTATCACGGCTTTTCGCGAACGGTTTCGCCAGTTCATGGTTCGGTATGTCGCATGCAGGGATTGGTCGGCTCCTTCTGGAAACTCACTTCCATACATAGCTCGCGTTCGCATCAGCCGTTTCTGGACCCGTGAGATATCAGAGGTGAGCTGCTGAGTGTACTTCACGTCATCACGGTAAATCACCAGGCCCAGGCGAAAATTCGACGTGAGTCCGCTTAGAAACCTCGACAGATCACTCAATCCCCGTTTTGTCGCAGCCAGTTCCTCCCCCATGCTGTGGGTGACGTCCAGGACCAGAACAAGGTCCAATCCGTTATTTTCGAGGTCGATCATCCTCCGGCGAACCTGTTTCTGTTCTTTCAGGACCTTCGTGCGAGGAGAGGATTTTTTTTCGGTTTTTGTTTCTATTTGATTCGTCCGGTCGGTCCCGATGTTGACGTTTTTTTTGTTGTTCGCCCACCAGGTTTTGGCCTGTTTCCTGGTTTCGAACTTCTCCGGTGTCAGGCGGTTAATGATCGAGAGGATGATTTTTCGGTAGGTTCTGGAGGTTTGTTGAAGTTCCGTGGTGATCAGGGTATTCATGAAGGAACGATCGGCTCCTGCTCGAAGAAGGTAATCCGAATACGAAAACAGAGCATTCGCGGCGTAGAGTTTCAACATCTTTTGTTTCGAATTCTTGAACACCCGGGTGATCCGGTGTACGGATTCGGGGTGATGAATTTCTGAAAGACGAATGAGTACCATGGCTTTTATGGCCCAGTGATCTGAGCGCCGGTATAGAGAATACCAGGGATCGATCTGTTTCCGTATAATGGCCCGGTTTTTCGATTCTTCGTCATTCTTTTCATTGTTCTGGGCGACCCCGGATCCATTGACGATGAGGGTTGCACAAAAAATGATGATGAGTGAAATCAACCTGCGTACGCGTGGAGCACGGTTCTTGTTTTGCATTGTTCCGAGGGCATTGAGTTGATAAAAAGGTCGAGTGACAACGCGAGACACAACGTTGTCATGTGAGAGCGTGTCCCCCTTTTTCGGACAGGCCCTGTTTACGACGTACGTGTGCCTTCCGAAAACATAAACGAAATGAGGTGGGGGAAAATTCCGGCGGAACGCCCTGAATGATGCCCGCGACCCGGAGGCCTACCGACGAATACGCTACGTTTCCGGGGACACATCGAGACGATTAAAAAACTCCGATGCTGTGCACCTATTCTTGAAGAGCAAAGAAACGTTGGGATCCCTGACTTCCGTCTTGAGATCGAAGTGACTCCACCGCTTCCTCGCTGACTCCTGTTCGGTCCCGTCTGACGGAGTTCTGGACAACAGAGACGGAGACCGTTTTATTTACGTGTGTCTGTTGTAGTGCACGCAGCGAAAGCGAAGTGCACGTTGTTATTCCATCACGCGGGAAAAACCTTCAGTATCACGGAAACCTCAAAACATTCCTCCCCCCCCTCTCAACCAGCGCGATTTTTTAAATCAAACAAGACCTTCGAAGGGTCG
>CAZSFH010000151.1:0-1156 GCA_964606115.1 uncultured Planctomycetia bacterium
ACAGTCCGTTTCCGCTGAGTCCGGTTCACCCCAGCCCGCGACCGGAGCGGCCGGCAATGGCCAGAAAGGCCAGGTCAGTGAAGAGGGATCGTTTTCGGACGATGACGAGGACGACGATTTCAGTGATATTCCGTTCTGATTTCGCCCCTCTGAAATACAGGATCTGTCGGATCAACCCGGCTTGTCAAAGAGCCGGGTTTTTTTATGTCAGCCCGGCCCGGTGGGCCTTATTTGAATTCATCCCGGGAAAATTCGAAGGCGGAGATCCGGGCTTGCGTGAAGTTGGGGGTGATTGAGATCGCAAACGTCGTATCGTCCCGTCGGTCGTCAATGATGCTGGTAAAAAAGACATTGAAGTCGTGCATGTGATAGATGAGGTTAAAACGCTGTTCCTGGAATTCTCTTCGACGAAGGTCATAGGTGGAAGTTCCGGAAATGGACCAGTGATCGGAAAATCGAAGCTTGATGCGAAAACTGGTTGTTTCAGTTAGATCCCGGACGTATGAATGCTTGAGCTGGGTGGAAACGTTCTCGAACGGGTGAACATTCAGTTTTGCGGTGGTGGATTCCAGGGTTCGATTTTCAAGACCAATTTCCGCGTTGCCGGTCAGTGAAAGAGGTAGGTTTGGGGTGAATTCGAGGTCCAGGTTCAGGAGCGACCAGTTGTCGTCTTTGATCCGGCCGCTGGACGGAGAGCTTTGAGTTGGAATCCAGGAGAACGGTTCGAGGAAGTTCTGTTCCAGAGCGGTGGTTCGATCCCGGTCGGCGTCCGGATAAAATTCGATGGCTGCGCCGGTACTGAGAAACGTATACGAATCAGGGGACTTCTGGTCCTGTTCGCTCTTGTTGTTCCCCCGGTCATTCGCTTCGTTTTTGCTTTCTTTCTGAGATTCGGGGTCGGCCGGTTTCCGGGTCTGGAAACGATTCCGGATTTCCAGGTAGACTTCCTCGAATTCACCGAGCGGATCATTTTCGTCGAACCGGTGGACATCTCCCGGTTGCCGGTTGGATTCGAAATTATTGGTGTACCGGACGTCCCACGAAAAGATGTGACGGAGACCGTTCAGACCGAGGCTTTTGCTCTGCAGGTCAAACGTTCGGTGAAGTTGATCGTACGCCCGAACCCCGGCGGAAAAGATCTGGCGGGAGAGGGCGT
>CAZSFH010000151.1:1166-7274 GCA_964606115.1 uncultured Planctomycetia bacterium
GGCGTCCTTGCCTTCCTCCGGCTGTTCGTACGCTGTGAAACGGGCCCCGGTGAAGGCTCGAGTCTGAATGGGTCCGAGCGTCAGGGGATAGGCGATTTCCTGGTAGGTATCGAACCGGGCGGTACGGAAATCGGAGCCCGGAAGACGTTCGTCAAGCCGATCTCTCAGGTTTGCGATACTGGTTTCGGTGGTATAGAGGAACGGGGAGTCGAGGATGCGCTCACCATGGATTTCATGTTTCAAACCGGGAAGGTATTCGGTCTGGGTCTGAAAATCGTTGAGGCGATAGCGGGTCAGGAAGGAAGAAAATGAGTTGTCATTCACGTAACGGAGATACGTGTATGTTTCAGGCTCTTTGTCGGTCTTAAAGTCCGTTTCGAAAAATTCTTGACGGAAGTCCCGGTCACTGATGTAATCGACTTCCGTGTCCAGACGAAGTTGTTCGTAGTCTCCTTTAAGACCGTAGATGTCGTAACGGTGAAACCATCGTCCACGCCCTCGATGTGTCTTGTCCTGCGGCAAAAATTGTCGATCAAAATCCACATCCGGGTTTGGTCCTCCGGAGTCACGCAAATAATATCCTTCCAGTTCTCCGCTGTGTCGTTTTCCAAATTTATATTCAGCGTCCGGGCCAATTGCCCAGCCGCGTCGCTCGAGCCAGTCCGCTTTTAGCTCGAGGTTCAAATAGTAATTGTAGATGGGATTACCGTTTTTGTCCCGGAGCTGCTGACCCTCATCGTCCCGTTTACGCGATACGAATTCAAATCCCCATAGTGTGCGGATAAAATTACCGAACCGGTCGTTCTGGCCGTATTCCACACGTTTCAGCGGACCGAGATCGAAATCGGAATGTGCGTATAAAAAGGGCCAGTATCCGAATGGGACACTCTGAAACTGAGGTGTAATATGAGTGGCGGAAATACTTGTACCATCATTTTTGTGAACCCACACCGTGTCCGCCTGTGCTTCGTAATCCGGGCTTGAAAAGTCACAGGTGGTAAAACTTACGCCGGAAGCGACGTATTCGCCTTTTCCGGTCTGTTTCATGGTGTCCGCGCGGATCACGACCGGCACCGATCGCTTTTTGTCGTAGGTCCGGAAAGTGACGTTTTCTCCGATTCCGGTATTCTTCTTGACGTTCAGGTAGAGGCTGTCCGCCTGCAGGTAGTCTTCGCCCTGTCGGTACATGACGTCTCCTTCCGCGTAGACCTCTCGGAGCGACAGTGAAGAACTCTGATCGTTCGACTCCGCATTTCCCGAATCGGAATCCGACCTCTTCGTGAGCCAGCCGACGATGACGTCCCCGGATAGACGTTCGTTGGAACGCCGAAGAACGGGATTGCCGGTCAGATACACGAGGCGTGTGTCATTTTTCGTCCAGGTTTCGATCGTTCCAGAACGGGCCCGGTAGGTGCCTTTCGGGAGTTGTTCGGGGTGGTTCTGATCTTGACCAGCGGCTGGAGCGGAGAGGTAAAGAACAAGGAGAAGGGGGAAAATACAGGATGTCCGAGGGGCACAATTAAGAACGGTTAAGATAGAATCCCTGAATGCTGTCAAGGTAGACGTCCTCCGACCGAGATGACTGGTCTCCTGGAGTTTATCGGTGGTCGATTTAAAAAGTGATTCAACGGAAATATACCGTCGGAATTCATTGATTTTCAACCCCTTTTAGATCATAATGCCTTTTTAGACCGAATTGACGGAAGGAGCTCTAATTTTTGTATTTGGTTGTGATGGGTACCGTATCCAAACATGCCGCCAGGAAGGAATTAATTCACCGTCTGGATTCCGCGGTCGATGCGAAATCGGATAAGGTCCGGTGTGAGAACGTGAAAAGCGTTTTGCAGCATATCGTGGAGCGGGGGGATCAACTGGTGGACGAAAAATATTTGAAGAGCTCGGAGGATCATTACGCACGGCATCTTCTTCATCGGGATCCGTCCGGACGTTATTCCGTTCTCGTCATGGTCTGGGCACCCGGTCAGGGGACGCCGTTGCATGATCATAACGGTAAGTGGTGCGTGGAATGCGTGTATCGCGGGCAGACCCGCGTCCGATCATATGAGAAAACGGGGGAGGACGGCGAAGAGAACGTGGTCTATTTTGAGCATCGTGGGGAGGTCGTCTCGGGATTCGGAGATGCTGGTGCGTTGATTCCACCGTACGAATATCACGAGCTGCTTAATAATTCGGATCAAAAAACGGTTACTCTTCACGTGTATGATCAAGAACTGCTTGAATGTAACGCGTACTACCCCATCAACGGTCGGTCCGGGGCCTATCGCCGGGAACATAAAGAACTCTTTTATACCTCTGAAATCCCCTCCCAATCCGGCGGTTGAGACGGATAAACCTTATCGGTTCCGAAGCCAATCCATCAGCGTATCCACTTCCTCAAATTGCCGGTTGACCGGGGGGAGGGCGGGACGTTTAATAAGAATGGTTCTCAGTTCTTCTTGAGCTGCCGCTTTCAGTTTTTCCTTCAGGCCGGATCCACGGCCACTTTCTTTTGTAACGAGGGTGTGGATCCGGAATTGACGAAATGTTTCTCGATTCATTCCGACGGAGAACGGGCCCTGCATGGCTATAATTTGGTTTCGTGAAATCCCCTCGTCCAGACACGTTTCGATCGAGGATTCAAACGGAAGAATCCGGACGTGCAGTAGATTACGATCGGAGATGGCCTCCGTGTAAAGATGAAGGTTCCGGGTACCGGTGGTCAATAGTATGCGATCGGTGGTCGAGGAAAGGCGTCTGGCTGCGTGCTCGGGGTGCTGCACCTTCTCCCTTTCGTCCCGGTCCGGTCGTGTTGCGATGGGCCGCTCAAGACGGACCAGTTCACAATTCTCACTCTCACAGGCTTCCACGGCGAGATTGGAGATGATCTCGGCGAACGGGTGGGTGGCGTCAATGACCAGGTCCACGCTTTCGGATTGCAGAAGATTTCCGAAGGTGTTGGAATCGAGCCGTCCCTGGCGGACGTTGACATTCGATGAATCGACCGGAAGCGATTCGGTTAAGAGGTCACGACCGTACGGTGTGGCAACGGAGACGGTCACATGTGAGGACGTCCTGGCGAGTCGACATGCAAGGGAACGGCCTTCCGTCGTTCCACCGAGAAGAAGGATGTTCATGCGTCTGTTTTCGGACCGTAATCGCGGGGTGAGATCATTCGGTCTCCATCGTAATAAGTTGTGGAGTTTCCGATAATAACGGTACACAGCATGTCAACGTCTTCATCAGCAAGTGTTTCCAGTGTGCATCGTGTGATCTCTTCCCCGTCCCGATACGCGTTACGAACGATTGCCGTCGGTGTGTCGCCGGTTCGATATTGCTGGAGCAGTTCGAGTGTTCTGGATAGTTTGTCCGGTCGGTGTTCACTGCGAGGATTGTAGATACAGAGGACAAAATCTCCTTTTCCAGCTGCGTGAATACGCTGTTCAATCTTATTCCAGGGAATCAGATGGTCACTCAGGCTGATGGCTGCGAAATCGGCGGTGATTGGACTTCCGAGGCGTGATGCTACTGCAGTGAGCGCGGTAATACCGGGAAACACTCGCACCTCGATATCCTGATCCGAGGCTGCTTCCAAAATGGGGGCGGCCATTCCGTAGATTTGAGGGTCACCACTGCTGATCACCGTAACGTCCTCGCCGTTTTGAACCCGGTCTACGGCGATTTCGGCCCGCTCCTGTGTGTCCCATGGCCCGGACGCCTCGACGTCCTGGTTGTCGAGGAGGTCCTCGATCAAATCGATGTACAACCGATAACCGATGACCCGATCGGCACGGCGGATGGCATCGCGGGCGAGAGGCGGAATCAGGTCGAGCTGGCCCGGTCCGATTCCGGCGATTCGCAGGGTGCCTCCACCAGGGCCGTCGTGATTTCGTTCCGGGCCGTTTTCTCGTGGAGTATTGTCCCGCTCGGGTCCGCTGACAGAAGAGCTGCCGCTTCGCATACGTTTCCGGTTCCCGTAACCTTTTGCACAAACGAGGACGAATGGACGCGTTCGCTCACGGTTTGAAGCTCATCGGCACCGAAAAAGACGATCGGTACACCAAAATATTTTCCTACCTCCTCAAGTTCCGGATCGTCCGACTTGAGATCGATGGTCGCGATTCGCTGGAGGCTCAACTGGTGTTTATAACAGGCGTTGAGAGTCGATTCAATTTGTTCGATCAGCTCGCTGGCCGATTTGTCCTTTCGATATCCGATCCCGGCGTGGAGGTTGCAAGGTCGAAGGGTCAGCAGAGGTCCCTGCGGCGTACCTTTTTTGATCCGGTTCGTCACCAGTACGGCGGCGGAGGCGTTAAAGGGGAGATCAGACACCTGGACGACCTGGTTCGGATGCAGCGGACGTATTCGGAACGGGTCCGGCCAGTCGAGTTCTTGTTCAGTGAAAACGTCGATGGCTTCTCCACTCAGAATTGCGCGGTGTACCGTTTTGATCGGATCCATGGATTCGATGAGGAGGTTTTCCCGTTTTGCAAGCTCATCGATCGCCGGGTGGTTGTGCACGTCCGTCGCCGTGGTGATCACGGGTTCGGCACCGTGTTCCCGGGCGAGAAAACGGGCGAGGTTATTGGCTCCTCCGAGGTGACCTGAAAGCAACGGAATCGCATACTGCCCCTTCTCATCCATGACCACGGCGGCGGGATCGGTGGATTTGTCATTGGCTATTGGACCAAGGACTCGCGTAACAATACCGGCGGCCATAACGAAGATGAATCCATCGTATCGGTCAAAGAGCGCCTCGACCGTTTTTCGGAGGTTTTCAAAGGTGTTTACGTCGGCATCCTGATTCGTCTGAGCCCCGTCACGGACGTACACGTCGGCTTGCTTAAAAGAGTCGTTGAGGGTCTGAGCGAGTTGAAGCCCTTCTTCGGAAAGAGTAATTAACGCAAGTTGTCGAGGGTGCTCATTTGATAAAGGGTTGTTCATGAAATGTGCATGTTTGGAGTGCAGGTTGATTCTTTCGGCTTTCGACCGCCACGGTTTCCCTGTGCAATAACCGTGTTTATCCGTCCGTGAATTTGTTTAGGTTTTCCTGTGCGTTCCGGTAACCGTGCGAAAAGTCCGGGTCATAGAGGTTCGAACGAAAACCCGAAGCTTCAAGAAATTCTCCGACAAGGATCAGGGACGTTTTGTTCATGCCTGCGGCCCGTACTTTACTGACGATGTCTTCCAGTGTGCCGTGGACCCACTCTTCGTCCGGCCAGGTCACACGATGCCCGACGGAGACGGGCGTTTCTGAATCGTAGGAGGTGAGTAGATCATCCACCACCTGATGGATCCGGGCCGAACTCAGAAACAGGCACATGCTGGTTTCGTGTTCGGCCAGTTTTTTGAGATCTTCTCCCTCCGGAACCGGTGTCCGTCCTTCCTTGCGGGTGAGAATGATGGATTGTGCCACTTCCGGGATTGTGTATTCCGCCTGAAGTTGAGCGGCGGCGGCGGTAAATGAACTCACACCCGGTACGATATTACAGGAGATATCGTGTTTCTGGAGGGCTTCAAGTTCCTCGCGAAGAGCGCCGTAGATACTTGCGTCACCGGAGTGCAGACGCACGACCCGTTGACCGTTATCGACGGCTGAGCGAATATGCTTCACGGTTTCTTCCAGCACGAGTTCCGCGCTGTTAAGAATTTCGGCTTCTGATCGAATATAGGACAGCACGTCCTCGTGGATCAGGGAGCCAGCCCAGATCACCAGGTCGGCTCGTTCAAGAATGTTCTTTCCTTTCACGGTAAGCAGCTCCGGATCTCCCGGGCCGGCCCCCACGAACTGCACGGGATTATTTTGCTGGTTCACCATCAAAAACGTATCAGTTCAGTAGAAAATAACATTACTAAGGAGGCTGCAGAAAACCCCCGCTTCGTCAGTACGATCACAATCGGTGCGGCAGTGCGGCGTGATTTCGCAGGCAATGCCGTCAGCGCATTGCTGAGAAAATCAGGCCGTGCTGACGGGCCGATTGTGACGTATCTCCTTGAGACGAAACAAGTCACGCCGAATAGCTTTGTCAAATCCTCCTCGGCGATGCACTGACGGTATCGCCTGCGGCGGACTCCGCGCTCTTCGACGCAACTCGTTTCGCTGACGTCGCG
>CAZSFH010000152.1:0-4706 GCA_964606115.1 uncultured Planctomycetia bacterium
CCTGTCCAGAGCCACATTCCGAAAAATCAAACAGAACCTGTTCTGGGCCTACATCTACAACACGGTGATGATCCCGGTGGCGTTCATGGGATGGCTGCACCCGGTCATCGCCGAGGCCTGCATGGCTCTTTCCTCCGTAACCGTCGTTACCAATTCCAACCTTCTTCGTCACAAGGAGGTGGGAAGATAAGAGCATTTCGGAAAAACATCGTCCGGACGCGGGTTTTTGCTCTTTGATTTGTAGAACCTCTTCCGCCAAACGTTGTAGAAACGAGTGGTTTTGAGCTTGTCGTTCGCGCGTTTTTTCTGTATTTGATCGAGGACATCGTGCCATGAAACTTTCCATCAGGGGTGTTAGTGTTGCGGCAGGCTTGTTGTGGGGGATCGCTCTTCTGTTTACCGGTGTTCTGTACGTCATTACCGGAAATTACGGGGAAGCGTTTCTCAACATCTGCGGATCCGTGTATCCGGGTTTTAAGGTACAACCGAGCATGGCGTCCATCCTGATCGGAACCGGATATGCACTCGTGGACGGTGCGATTTGCGGGGCGCTGTTTGCCTGGATCTACAATCTCGTTGTCAGCGGGGATTGAGCCGACGGGAGCGGGGGGCGGTACGTTTGATTGGAGTTCGTACGGTCGTTCAATCTTTTTCTCGGGGATCGAGTCATTGACCGGCATCGGAGTGATTTCCGCCCGTTGAGTCCGCGAACCGGACCCCGAGCTGAAGGAGGAACAACGGGGTGAAGAGAGCGTTCAGATACAGGGTGTATCCCCCCGGAGCGGTTCCCCCGAGCTTTCCCGGGGGCGGCGTCAGACCAAGAGACGTCCAGAGGTAGTGGATGAGGAAGCCGGAAACCACCGCGGTCATGAAGATCCCCACAAATAACACACCGGCCATCCATCCCCCGTAGTACCGGCGGTAGGCATCCACGATCGTCGGTACGATCAGGTCCGCAAAAATAAAGGACATCACTCCGCCAAACGCGATGCCGTTCTGCCAGAGAATCAGAGCAAACGGTACATTTCCAACCGAGCAGACGAACGTGATGACCCCGACGATCACGCCGATCAGACAATTGAGGAACACCCGGGTAAAGGTTCCCTCGGTCCCCACCTCGAACAGAAACGTCCACCATTCGCGGGGAATAAACGCACCGATCAGACCGGCGATCAGGAAGCCGATCACGATGTCTTTCCAGAGCATGTTCCATTCACCGATGGCACTCTGGAAAGCTCCCTTCCAACCGTGAACGGTGAACAGTTTCTCGGTCCATGTCTCTTTCCGGTTGCCGGCTTCATAGGTGTTCCGGCAGGAGGTTGAGCAAAAATAGACCGTCCCCGCCTCGGTGTCCAGCTCGACGGTATCCTCCGCATCCGGGTCCACCTCCATTCCGCAGCTCGGATCGCGGACCCCTTCTCGTTCTTTCAAGAGCTGCCGTGAGCGTTCGAACCATGCCGGGGGGACGACGAACCGGAACAGCAGGGCGAGGAGGACGATCAGGATGAGACCGGACACGAAATTCGCCGCGACGAATTCCCAGCCCAGCAGGATCCACATCACCAGTCCCAGCTCAAACACCAGGTTCGTGCTGGCAAACTGAAAGGCGGCCAGGCTGGAGGCGGGGGAGGCTCCTTTTTTGAAGAGCGACTTCGTGGTGGCGACGGCACCGAACGAGCAGGAGGACGAAGCGGCGCCGAAAAACGTGCCGAGGCTGATCTCCTTGAGACCGCTTCCCCCCAGCAGGGCGGTCATCCGGTCCTCGCTTACGAACCGCTCGACCACACCGGCGATGGTAAATCCGAGGACCAGCGCCCACCAGGTCTCCCAGGCCATGTGCGCGGCCAGTTTGAGCCCTTCAAGCAGAGTGTTCAACATCGACATGGACGACAATATAGTTTAATCGTTGACAAACGTATTTTAAGGTCCCGTTCCGGGTTGAACAAGTTAAAAAAAGAGCGTTTGAAAATGTTTTTTTCAGAACGGGCGGCTTTTTTTATATTCGACGGTAACCTTGATCTTTCGGTTTCCTTCTTTTTAGTCTCACCCTTCCAGAGGGGGAATCGACGGACCAGTTTTTCGGTACAAACCTGTATTATTTCTACTTCTTTTCAATTTCGCCATCAGCTACGATGGACATGTCGTCCGGATCAAATCCCGCTTTGTTGATGGCGTCAAAAATGGGGGGTGAGGGAAAATTCTTTCGTGGGATGGGGCTTAATGAGGACGCGGTTTTTCTGCAGGTCAATTCGAACGTCGTGCACGCCATCCAGGCCTGTGAGGGCGTCGTGAATGCCTCTTTGCAGGGAAAGTCACTCCATGCTTTTCGCGAAAACGCCGATTTTGAGCCGTTTCACGGGCAACCTCCTACGCAAAAAGCAGTATCGAAATCAAGATTAGAATGGAGAAGACGTACGTAATAACGTTGAGGAGCTTTCGCTCTCGAATCACATTGAAGTAAAAGCCCAGGACGGCAAACAGGCCGGCAAAGGCATAGAAGATCCAGCGGTAGGGAGTAACAAAATACGACGATACCGTGCCGCCCAGACCCAGGGCGGAAAGAAACGGAATCAGATATCATCACGGAGGAAGTCCGAGTGCCCCGAACACCGGGGAAAGAATGGAGATGAGCGTATTCCGGAAATACGACCATCGCTCCTCCTGTTTTTGATTCGTTTCTTCAGTTTCCATCGTTTTTCAAACCCAAACTACAGTTCGGTGAGGGCAGGTTCCTTTTTCAGAATCGGACTTACAAGTCATGTTAACACTGTAGTATCATATAGAGTTCAAGCGAATAAAAGCTGGATATCCGGCAGGGCTCGGGAGGGCGCTTACACATTTCTCGATCAGTCCCTCGAATGCAATCGAGGTTCCCGTTTTGCACTGTTTCGGAGGTGACGCCGGAAGGGGATCGTCGAGAATCCGCAGTCGCCCGGCGATTCCGATTAGATTCGATTTCCTGGAAACGAAACGTGTGACATCGAATCCCTCTGTCTAATCCTCATCGGTGATGCCGGACGACATCACCTTCGGCGGACTCCGTGCTCTGCGTCGCAATTCGTTTTGCTGACGCGTCGATGGTTTTCCTTAAATTTAAAGGGGCTTTAATTCGACGAATTTCTGCGTTATTCTCCTTTGAAAACCCTTCGTTTTCAGTGGCGCTGAAGGATGCCCGAGTTTCTTCAATCCGAGTGGAAGAAAGGTCTTCTGCTCTCCGCTACGAATACGGGGGACGTCGAATGTTTTCTTCACATGACCTCCATTTTTTGATTCAAATGGTCCAGATACATCCCTTCCGAGGCTATCGATACAACAAGCAACATCCGGCGCTTCCCCGGCAGAACGGGGAACTCAACCTGGACGATCTCATCACCCAGCCGTACGACAAGATCTCCGATGAATTGCAGGATCACTATTACGACCTCTCCCCGCATAACTTTGTCCGGCTGATTCTCAATAAAGGGGAATCCGGGGGAAACCTTCCCGCGGATCGCTACGAACAGGCCCGTGAGCTTCTTGACGAATGGACCGGGGATCAGGTGTTTCGCCGTGATGATCGACCCGGGTTCTACGCGTACGAAACGCGATTCGTGGATGGCCGCGGAAACAAACGTCGCCGACTCGGTTTTTACGCGCTTGCCGGTCTGGAATCTTTCGGCGATGGATCGGTTCATGCCCACGAACATACGATGTCCGGCCCGAAAGCGGACCGTCTCCGGTTGCTCAGGACGACCCGGAGCAACCTCGAACCGATTTTCTTTCTCTACGAGGACGAAAAGCAGTCGGCTCTTCAGAAACTGCTTCAGAACGCCACGGAGGGACCGGCGGATCTTTCGGCTCGAACCCAGAAGGGAAACGAACACCGAATCTGGTTTGTTGACGATTCGGAACGCACCGATCGACTTCAGAACGAGTTTCAGGGGCGGGACGTCGTGATTGCCGATGGTCATCATCGATACGAAACCGCCCTTCAGTACCGCCAGGAACTGGAGAAGAACGGGGATCCCGCCGCCGAGGCGGCCGGCAGGCGAATGGGGGTTTTTATCAGCGCGGAGGACCCGGGACTGTATATATATCCATCCCACCGCGTGGTAAGCGGGTTGGATTCATTTGATTACGACGCGTTTAAGACCTCGCTCGAGGAGCAGTTTGACGTGAAGGCCTACTCCCTGTCGTTCGACGACGAGGAGAAACGATCGAAACAGGTGGAGGAATTTCTGGAGGACGTTCGGTTTGAAGGAAAGGACGATCACGCGTTTGGCGCCGTTCCCGGTGGCCCGGATGAACTATTGCTCTTCACGCTGTCCGACCACGAGATTCCCCGCGAGGCTTTTCCGGAGGACCGGAGCGATCGCTGGATTTCACTTGACGTGAACCTGCTGAGTAAGCTCGTGCTCGAGGAACGTCTCGAGATCACGCCCGAGGACGTGGAGGAGGGACGATATCTCAGTTATCACCGTCACGCGGATGAAGTGTTTGAGCTGATTCGAAACGACGAGGCACAGGTTGGTTTCATCATGAATGCGACCGGGGTGCAGAAGGTTCTGGACGTGGCCTCGGCCGGAGAACGCATGCCGCAGAAATCGACCGACTTCTATCCGAAAATTCCAAGCGGGCTGGTGTTCCACCGGCTCGATGATGGAAAAGGATAGGGGGACGTATTCGTGAGGTTTGTCGTACGTAAAAATATGATTTCGGTTCGATCC
>CAZSFH010000152.1:4716-7225 GCA_964606115.1 uncultured Planctomycetia bacterium
TTTGTTATGATTGACTCAGCCATTCGTGCCGCCGTGCTTGTAGCGGCGGGGACCAACTGTGATCGTGAAACCATGCGTGCGTTTCGCGCCGCCGGAGCCGAACCGGACCGCGTGCGTATTCGGGAGCTGGTGGAGGAACCATCCCTGCTGAACCGGTATCGAATCGTCGCTATTCCGGGGGGGTTCAGCTATGGGGATGATCTTGGGGCGGGGAATATTTTCGCGAACGAAATTCGATTTTTGATCGGCGAGGAGTTTCAGTCTTTCGTCGAGGACGGCGGGCTCGTGCTCGGAATCTGCAACGGGTTCCAGGTCCTGGTTCGATCGGGGCTTTTACCGGGCCTGGCGGAAAACCGTCAGCAGGTGACGCTGACCGAAAATGACTCGGGCCGGTTCGAGTGCCGGTGGGTTCATCTCCGTGTTTCGGGAGCGACGTCCGCGTTCGTGTCGGATGAACCAGCGCCGACTCTGTTTTTACCCGTTGCTCACGCGGAAGGGAAGTTTCTCACGGAGGACACGGGTGCCTCCGGATCAGACGAGCGGGATCTGTTGAACGAACTCGAGGAGCGGAACCAGATCATTTTTCGATACACGAATCCGGATGGCACGTCTCCTTCCTATCCCTGGAACCCCAACGGTGCGATCGGTGACGTGGCAGCGATCTCGGATACGACGGGTCGCATTCTGGGCATGATGCCTCACCCGGAACGGTACTATCAGAAGATTCAGCATCCGATGTGGCAGCGTCGCGAAGACCTCGGGAAACCGGACGGACTCCAGCTCTTTCAAAACGGAGTAGAAGCGGCGCGGAGTACCTGAGCAGGTGCAATCTAACGTGGGGGGCTGGGTGTATGGCACATGGTGCCGCGCGAGGTCGCGTCTCCGGCGGGTTCTTCGACGGGACCATCCGAGATTCATCCCCTTCCATCCCAGGATCGGGACAGCACCGCAAGAACACGCCTTGAGAGCGCCACCCTGGGGAGGAACAAGGATCCGGTGAACGGAATCAGATGGATTTGGTCGCGCTTTTCAGTGCACCGGCGAAGGCATCCAGTTCCGTCAGCATCCGGTCCGGGTCCTCGAGGTTGTTTTCGATAATCGCCTCAATCGCCGATCCGACGATCACGCCGTCCGCGCCGGCGTTGATCATTTCCCGCACGTGTTCCGGTTTCGAGATACCAAATCCCACGCACACCGGCACGTCCGCTTTGTTTTTGATGGTTTCGATGAGTTCGAGGGTTTCCCGCTGGACCTGTTCTCGTTCACCGGTCACCCCCACGACGGCGACGGTGTACACAAACCCGCTGACCCGTGATAGAATGCGATCCATGCGATCCTCCACGGTGGTCGGAGCGACGATGAAAATCTGGTCCAGGTCGTTGTTCCGGCAGAGGTCATTGAGGTCTTCCGCTTCCTCAATCGGCATGTCCGCTACCAGCAGACCGTTCACGCCTGAATTCCGTGCTTCGGTAATAAAGGCTTCCTGGTTTCGAGCGTAGATCAGATTGTAATAGATCAAAAGACAGAGTGGAAGGTCCGGATAATGATCCCGAACGCCGGAAAGCAGGCCGAAGCAGTCATCGGAGGTGACCCCAGATTCTAACGCACGCTGGTCCGCGGCCTGGATACGAGGGCCGTCCGCGATAAGGGAAATCCGAGCTCGAGCAGGTCCGCGTGTTTGCCGAGCACTTCCAGCACCTGCTCCGACCGTTCATGGTCGGGATCACCGAGGACGACGAAGGGAATAAAAGCCGCTTCATCCTTTTGTTCAAGCTCCCGGAACGTGGATTCGATCAGGCTCATGATTCGGATTCCTCGTCTGAAGTTTCTTCGGGATCATCACTGTTCGTTTCATGCAAAACTGTCTGAAGGTCTTTGTCCCCGCGTCCGGAGAGGTTAACGACCACGGTTTCGTCACCGGTACAATCGCCGGACATGCTGTCAAGATAAGCAAGGGCATGGGCGCTTTCGAGCGCCGGAAGAATGCCTTCTTTTTCGGAAAGCCGGTGAAACGCGTCCAGTGCTTCGCGATCCGTGACGCTGGTGTATGTGGCTCGACCGGTTTCCATCAGGTGAGCGTGTTCCGGGCCGACCGCTGAGTAATCGAGTCCCGCCGACACCGAGCTGGTTTGCGAAATCTGTCCGTCTTCGTTCTGAAGGACATACGTCATGGTTCCGTGCAGGATGCCTTTTCGTCCTTTTTCCGGGTCGCCGAACCGGGCGGCGTGGCGGCCGCTTTCGATGCCTTCCCCCCCCGCTTCGACACCGACGAGTCGGACTTCCTCGTCGTTCAGGAAAGCTCGGAACATACCGATGGCGTTACTTCCCCCCCCCACACACGCTAGGATCCAGTCCGGCAGCGATTCCGTCTGTTCCCGGATCTGCCGCCGGGTCTCGCGACCAATTACGGATTGAAAATGGGCCACCATCTCCGGATAGGGAGAGGGACCGAGCACCGAACCCAGGAGGTAGTGTGACGTTTCGACGCTTGCCGTCCAGTCCCGGAGGG
>CAZSFH010000153.1:0-7180 GCA_964606115.1 uncultured Planctomycetia bacterium
GGAAATCGTAATTCAGATCCAGGGCGGCCAATCCATCCGGAGACTGTACGTTGACACTGGTGGAGCCGACGCGCTCACCATTCTTGAACAGTTTTCCGTCCCGCAACCAGATGAGGGAGGTGTTCATTTTGCCCTGCAGGGACCGCGCCCAGATCCAATCCACGGGCTTCCGGGTCGATTCGGGATGTCCCGCCGTAAACGTAAGGTCGGTATCGGCGGCATCTATTTCACGTTCGGGGACGGGCAGCCGCAGGAAGTGGGGGATCAGGGCTTCCTCGAGGGCCGGACCGGTCTGAATTCGTCGCATCGCGGATCGGTAGGCCGGCAGTTCCTGAAGGGTGTTTTCGAAGAAGGTTCCGGCAGCGGATAGGTCGTCTTTCCCCGGATCCGACGCCGCTTTCCGGAATTTCTGAAAGGATGTTTGAAACCTGTCGGGCCATTGTTCGGCTCGCTTGGCAAGACGGGTGAGATAGGTCTCCACGTTTTTCTGGTCTCCGTTGTGATAGGCAAACTGAATCGCTTCCACGAGAACCGGTATGTTTCCGGGATCACGTTCGAGGAGTTGATTCAGGTGACGCTGGATGTCGTCAAGGTTCCGGTCCAGTCCCTGACGTCGAAGTTCCCGGACCAGAGCGTACTGGATACGCATGTTGTTCGGAGATTGTTGCTCCGCTTTCTGAAACGTGCGAACCGCCCGGTCGATGTTTCCTTCTTTTCGATGAAGCAATCCGAATAAAAAGGTGATCGATCCATTTGAGGGGGCTTGTTTCCGGGCTTTCTTTAAACGTTTTTTCGCTCGCTTGTACTGGCGTTTCCGCAGGTCCGTGATGGCCAGGTTCGCCCAGGCCGCCGGTTCTCCGGGAAACTGCTCGGTGACCTTTTTCAGGTTTTTGACGCCGATTAGAGACCGGTTGGCCCGGATGGCCGCAAGGCCGGTGTAAAACGCGTCCACCGCCTCGCGATATTTTTTATCATCCGGATCGACCTGGATCGGGTTCCTGGTTCTGCTCTTTTCCCGGGCTGATTTCGTTTTCTGTTCTTCGGCCGGTTTCTGTTGTTGATCCCGGTCGCAGCCGGGAAGCCAGAACATCGTGAAGGTGATGGTCAGGATAAAGAGCGGGACCGTCCGTACGGTCCCGATCCGGTACCGGATGGTTCGGAGGGCGAAGGCAAGCGTCGGGAATGTGTTTCGTTGTGGCTGTTTCTGCATTGGATTCAAATCATTGTCTGAAACCATGGCTTATTCCAGTTTGTCTCCACGGTCCAGAACCGTGTTCTCGACGTGATCGGGATCGAGTGCCTGACGAAAGACGTCCAGCGCAGCGGCGAGATCGGCTTCGCCGCAGGCGAAGAGCTCGAGCGACAGGTAATTTCGCTCCGGGAATGTATGAAAACAGAGGTGAGAGGATTTCAACAGGACCATGCCGGTCAGTCCTTTGCCTCCCTCCTCGAACGCATGCAGTACGGGATCGTAAAGAGGGGTGAGGTCTCCCTGGTTCAAGCTGTTCCGAATCAGGTCCGCAAAGATATCCGGGTCTCGAAGCAGTTCGGTGGAGACACCATAAAGGTCAAGGATATGATGTTCGCCGACGTCTTTTTCGGTTGCCCGGTGTTGCCCGGGATTTTTCTTCACGCTGAAATCATTCATTGTACGTGCTCCAATCCTGTTCGTAGTATTTCACCAGTACCGGCTCATTGAGATGGTTGATATCCGTGTCTATTTTATCCACGTCTTTCGGAAACGTAAAGAGGGCATCGTATTTTTCGGGGCTGAGATACCGGGTATTCACACGTAAGGACCAGTCTGATCGCTTGATCGGCACCGGGGAGGCGAGGATGAATCCCCAGTCTCCAAAGGAGGGGATGTACGCGTGAAACGGATTGACGTGAACCGTTTGATTTCGCTGCAGCGGATTTTGAACGGATTGGAGGGTGTTGTGAATGCACCAGAAGCTTTTCGTTCCGAAATACGGGGACGTAGCCTGCGTGACAAAAATTCCGTCTCCGGAAAGGTGGCGGAACAGGAGCCGGTAGAATTCCGCTGAATACAGTTTCGCGACGTTGTAATTTCGAGGATCGGGGAGGTCCGCGATGATTCGATGATACGGCGGGCTGTTCGTGTCGAGGGATTCTAAAAATTTCATGGCGTCCTGATTGATGATATGGACGCGTCCGTCGTTCAGGGAGCCGCTGTTCAGTTTTTTAAGTACGGGGTGGTTCGAAAAAAGACGGGTCAGTTGCCGGTCGAGATCCACCACGTCCACCCGTTCGACCTGATCGTGCTTGAGGACTTCCCTCGCTGCCATTCCGTCTCCACCGCCGAGAATGAGCACGCGTTTTCGCGGTCCCGCGTAGCCCATGGCAGAGTGGACGAGCGGCTCGTGATACCGATGCTCGTCGGTCGTCGAGAACTGCAGGTTCCCGTCCAGAAACAACCGTGTATCATCCCGCCAGTTGGTGACCACCACCCGCTGGTGTTTCGTGGTTTTCGCGAGGATCACCGTATCACTGTACAGGGTGCCCTCGGTGTAGCTGACGAGCTGTTCGGAGAACACCAGGCCGGTGAGCAACAGGGCCACGGCCAGGAGGGTCTGTCGGAGATGGCGTGGAAATTTCGTGAGGTGGTTCCGAAAGATCAGGCTGCAGATCAGGGCCACGCCGACGTTCAGGAGGCCAAAGAAGAACGCGGCGGCCATCTGCCCGAGATACGGAAGGACGAGGAGGGGAAAGAGGACCGACGCGACGAGGGCGCCCAGGTAATCCAGCCCCAGCACCGATGCAACGTTGACGTCCAGCGACAGGTGGTCCTTCAACAGACGAATCACGATCGGTATTTCCATGCCGATCAGGACCCCCGTCAGCATGCTGACCATGTACAGAGCCGGCGTGTAGTAAGGGAGGTGGGCAAAGGCAAAATTCAGGATCAATGCGGAGAAACCGCCGATCACGCCCACGCCGGTCTCGACGTAGATAAAGACGTCCAGCAGATCCGATTGGGCGAAGCGAGAAAGAAACGCGCCCACACCCATGGCCGCCAGAAACGCCCCGACGACCAGGGAAAACTGAAGAACCGCCGAGCCGACGAGGTACGCGGAGATGGTTCCGGCGAGAAGCTCATACACCAGGCCGCAGATGGAGATCAGGAAAATGGCCCCAAGGAGTACGGCCCGTTTAAACGGGATCTTTTTCCGGTCCTCCGGTTCCAGAGTGGTCTCGGTGGACTCGGCTCTCGTCGCGCCCTCCTCCATTACGACATGGCAAAGGCAATAATCAGGGACAGACCGATGATCATACCGGCCATCAGGACCCCGAGAGCAATGTTTTCATCTTCGATCAGTTCCTTGGAGATAGAGAAGGGGGTCATAAACTCCATGAGACGGAATGAGACGGCAAAGATGATCAGGCCGAGCACGGCATAGATGACGGTCGAAACCAGTCCGTCGAGAGGAGGGAAAATCCGTTGATCGGGGGATCCGTTTTCCGCTTCAGCGTCCGTCGCCTGTTCCGTTTCGGCTGGAGCGTTTTCGAGGTTGCTGCCGTCGTCCTGGGCGACTGCTGTGCCGGAATTGGATCTATCAGGAGACTCCCCGGGAAGGAAGCCAAAGGATCCGGACAGAAGAAATCCGAAGGTCAAGAGAAGCGTCAGTACGTCGTGTGAGTTCATCTTCATAATCGTTCTCCCGAAATGAGATTATTTTCCTCGATGAAATCCGCCGCTCGGCGGATAATAACGATGATGATCGCGGCCCATATCCGTTCGGGTAGGCTTGTCCACCTTCAGCTGTTTGGGGTTTTCCATCGGCTTCGAGAGAAGCGCTCCGGTCGATCCCGCCCACAGCGAGAACCCGAACAGGCCAACAAACAATCCCGAATAGATCCAGAACAGTGTACTTGAGAACAGTTCTTTCATCTTAATCTCCCCAGACTTTCTGTCGACGAGAATTCCATTTCAGCAACAGGTACCCGGGGATGATCAGGCTCAGAATAGCGGTAATCAGTAGATAGCGGACCGCAAAGACGTCCTGCTTTACCTGAACCGTCAGTCGGTCGGGTGGGGTCCGGGACCGCCAGGTGCCGGTTTCCGATTGCACGCCGAAGCGAAACGGGCCCTTGTTCTCGAATCGAATCAATTGATACTCGTCCCGGTCTCCTTCCGACCAGCTTTCGCCTCCCGAGGTACCGTGGTAATATTCCAGGGTTTCGGCGACCGAGTACAGGGCACGATCCTGTTCGTCAATCACCACAAGCCGGACCCAGGCCCAGGAGTTGTTAGCGTCCGCCCGATACCGGAGTTTGACGACACTGGGGGCCTGGTTGAGCTTGAAGGGCTCGGTCATGTGCAGTTGTTTATTTTTTGTTTTTTTCTTGATCTCGTTCAGGTTCAGGTTATAGGATTTCACCGTTTCCCCGCCGGGTCCGAACCACAGGAAGAGCGTGATGAGCACGATCACGGCACTGACCAGACTCGATCCTACCAGCCAGGGTTTGAACCACTTCGGCATGGGCTGAGACCCGGAAACGCCTTTTGGCTCGGGGGGATCCCCTTCCAGGTCAAAGATCGACCACACCTTCTCGGGCTGGAGATATTCCCCGATGTAGACGTTCATTTCATTCGGCGTCCACTCGGCCGACATCCGATACGGCGGATCCACCGCATCAACGTACTGAATTTTTTCTCCCTGTTTGGCCTTCCAGGGAAACTCGCCTTCCAGGTATTTGATTTTGGCCGAATCCCGTTCGGCGACGGATAGGGTCATGCCCGCAATGCGCACGTTATCCTTGAAGTTGAGGTTTGGAGGCGACGGCGTGGGATCCGATTTCGCGGGTTGATAGATGTGGAAGTGACGGTTGTATTCCGTGAGCCACCAGTATCCTTTTTCCTCGGAGTGCAAGCACCACTCGTCCCAGGTCCAGGGTGCGGAAATCGCCTCGTATCGAATGCGTCCGATGACCTCCAGATCCGCTCCCCTGTACGTGCCGGTCATGCCCAGTTCAATGGGGACCCTGGGCGGACATTCGTCACGGAGACCGGCTTTTTCTTTGAGGGTTTTCTCCCGTTCCGGATCGATCTGACTGCCACACGAACGGCAGATAAGCGTTACCGTGCCCGCTTTTCGATTGATCTTCAGGCTGTCTCCGCAGCTCGGACAGTTCATGCGGGAGACGGAGGCTTTTTTCTCCGGTTTGTCCTGTTCATCCGTTTCGTCCTCCTGTTTTCGCTTCTGCCGCTCTAATTGCGACAGATCACGGCCGCGCTTGCTCCGTTTCAGTGACACCGTTTCTCCGCAGTAAAGACATTCGGGAGCGGACGCGCCGGGTTCCACGGGCATCATACGATGACACTCACAGCCGGAGCAATAGACCTGTTTGAGACGTGATTTTCCCTGTTGGGGCTGTTCGTTCATGAGAACCTGTTCATCCCTGTGGTTCGACTTCTTCGGAACGGACAGCTCGTCCTTCGAAGAATAAGATTTCTTCCGGCTCGTATTCAATACTGTACAGGAGACCGTCGCCGCTCCCGTCCACGTATTTCATGGCGTCCCCCGATTTTGCGGTGAACGGCAGTTCTCCTTCAAATCCCTCTATTTCAGCTTCCCCCTTCTCTCCGACCGTAAACCGGTAATCGTCCACCTCGACGGCGTCGCCGGCGGAGAGTGACTCGTAGTCGGGAGCGGGTTCCTCGAGGGCGATCCGGCGATACATGGAAAGTTCGCCGCCGTCGTCACAGATCCACGCCGGTTCCTCGGCGTTGAGGTTCACGAACCACTCGTCCCAGTAGCCGTTTCCCCAGTTGTAGCGAATGTGACCGAGCACCCGGTAATCCGCGCCACGAATGATGCCCTTCTGTCCGATCGAAAAGATGGACGGTGTCTCGGCAAGCTTGGCTTTTCCCTTGAAGTCAAACTGTTCCCCTTCAAGCAGTAGCTGGGAATCACAGTATTCACATTTCACCATTTTTGTAAACCGGTTTTCCACCTGTGCAGGAGCGCCGCAGGTCGGGCAGTTAAGTTCGTTTTCCATAATGGATCATGGAACGGAATGCGTTCTTAGAGAATATACATACAACAAGCTCGAACGGTAACGTCCCATCCAGGGAGGGTCTTTCCCGTAAAGTTGAACAACAACGTGCACTCCGCTTCGCTTTGTGCACGATAACCGACGCTTCATCTCGTCGTTGACGGAAAGTATACCTCCTTTTCGTACAGGGACTTCTAATGTTCGTCGACGCCGAACATCTCTCGTTCGATTCGGTCCGCCTGAACGGCGATGTATTCGAACACGGGAAGAAATTCATCCACCGGATCGGTTTGTTCCAGAAACAGGGCGTGGACCACCAGCAGGGAACCATCGGCTTCTTTCTGGAGACGTCCGAAAAAAAGGCCGGCGTTCTGCATGAGGGCCGTCTCATGTTCGTCGGCGGTAGAGACGGTGCCGACCTGTGAGGTTAACAGCAGAAGAGTAACCCCGTTTTCCGTTTCGACGGTGGTGATGTTGATTTCCTGGGAGCGGGTACGTCCGAGGCGAAGGGTGTAGGACAGTTCGTCGTATTCCGTCACGCTGACGTCCAGTACCGGGCCGTCCCAGTCGTGAAGGATGGCCTCGTGGTACGGGTTCAGCTCTGCGTTGGGCGGGGAGATGTCTTCACCCGGCCAGACCCGTTCGTCCGGATCCATGTCTTCGATGACTTCCGGATCATATGACGGATCGTCTTCGGGGAGCGTGCTTTCATCGGGGACCGTCACGGGTTCATCACAGGACCTGCAGGTTACTTCCTGGCCGGCGGACGCGTCTTCCGCCGATAGCTGCTGTCCGCAGGAACAGGTAAATCGTATCAAGAAAAGCCTCCTTGCGCTTGAAAACTTATTCGTCGGATAAGGATGTGCCGCATTCCGGACAGAATTTTGCGTCGCCGTCCACCTCCGCCGAACACTCGGGACAGTTGGTGCCCCCGAGCTGATGGCCGCAGCTGGAACAGAATTTGGCATCGGGTGAGATTGTTGAGTTGCATTCCGGACAGGTCTGTTTTTGATCGGGAAGCTCGTTTCCGCAGCTTGAGCAGAACGACGCTCCGGGAGCATTCCGGCTGTTACATTCCGGACAGGAGACGGCTGCCGTCCCCGCCGATCCGGCGGTTCCGGTTCCCCCAGGAGGTCGACGAGGACGGCATCGACGCCACCTA
>CAZSFH010000154.1:0-2184 GCA_964606115.1 uncultured Planctomycetia bacterium
GGACGACCTGAACGACTGGGTGAGTACGCTGAGCGGTCATCCACAGACCCGGACGCCGAACATCGATCGCCTGGCCGAACGCGGGGTCCTGTTCACGAACGCTCATGCCGCCGCGCCGCTCTGCAACGCCTCCCGGGCGGCCCTGATGTCCGGGTTGCGGCCATCCGAAACGGGGATTTATACCAACCACCAACCGTTCCGGAAAGCGGCGCCGGACGTCACGACCCTGCCGAAGCATTTTCAGAACAACGGGTACACCACCCGGCGTGCCGGCAAGATTTATCACGGCCGGTTTCCGGATCCGATGTCCTGGGACTCCGCGTTTCCGAGCAAGCACCAGAACCGACCCGTCGATCCGAAACCGGAAGATCATCCGTTGAACGGGATCAAAGGAACGTCTCATTTCGACTGGGGACAGGTGGACGCAGCGAAGGAAGAGATGGGAGATCATCAGGTGGTCAGCTGGATCATCGACCAGATGAAAAAGGATCGAGACCGGCCGTTTTTCCTGGCCTGCGGCATTTTTCGTCCTCATCTTCCGTGGTACGTGCCCCCCTCGTTCTTCCGGGAGCTCAACCGGCAACAGATTCAGCTTCCGCTCGTTCATCCGAATGACCTTGACGACATTCCGGAAATGGGGGTGGACATCGCCCGACGAAACGACCATCGTTCCGTTCTGGGACACAACGAGTGGCACGCCGCGGTCCGTGGATACCTTGCCTCCATCCGATTCGCCGACCATCAAGTGGGGCGTCTCCTGGACGCTCTCAAGCGGACCGGGCGCTGGAACGACACGATCGTGGTGCTGTGGTCGGATCACGGCTGGCATCTCGGCGAGAAGGAGTCCTGGCGAAAATTTACCCTCTGGGAGCGATCCACCCGTGTGCCGATGATCGTCGCGGCACCGGAGGGAGTGCCGGGTCTGGAGGAGGGGACCCCGGACGGAGCGGTCAGCCAGCGTCCGGTGAATTTGATGGACCTGTATCCCACGATCGCTCAGCTCGCGGGACTGTCCGTGCCGGACCATGTTCAGTCAAAATCTCTGTTACCTCTTCTGAAAAACCCGGACGCGGATCTGGATCGTCACGTGCTCACGAGTTACAAGTTCCGGAATTACGCCGTGCGTTCCCGGCACTTTCGCTATATCCGGTACCGTGACGGATCCGAGGAACTTTACGACCACCGCCGGGATCCGCACGAATGGTACAACCTTGCGGATCACCCCGAGTATCAGGACGTCAAACAGCGATTGAAGAAACGGATTCCGGACGAGCACGCCGCCCCCGCTCCGGAGAAGGATCAGAAATGGTGGCCGGAAAAATCGGAATAATCCTTCGCCCTGTTTTTCTCTTTTCTCTTTTTGTCCGCTGATCTCCATGGAACCGGTACCCAATCCCGTCGCGTTTGAACACCTTGACGACGTCCAGGATTTCTCGCAGAAGGAACTTAATTTTCGATGGGGCGAGCTTGAGGATTATCAGCCGGAGATCCATATTTACATTCAGGAGGTCTGCGAAGAGCTCCAGCCGCTGGAAGCACACGTTCTGCGGGTCACGATCATCGGCTGCTGGCAGGCGATGCTTGACGTTTACGAAGACCTGCCGGAGGTGGATCGGGACGAGATCAACGCCTCGAGCGAAAACCTTCGACGCTGGATGGAGGTGGAAGAAGCGATGCACGAGGTGGAGACCGACAGCCAAGAGCACACGGAACTGAACGAGGAGCGGCTGTCCTTCTACTACGACTTCCCACAGCAGGAACTCATGCAGTCGGCGTCGGTGCTGGTGCAGAACGCGGCCAGCGTCGAGGGTGCGCGAGACGCCGTGATCCCCCGGCAGATGTGGGCGATCCGTTCCGTTATTGACGCGCTAAATCCGTCCGACGAGATTGAGCCGTTTTTTGATCGGGAGCAGGAAATGACCGATCGACACCTGCTCGCCGCGGAATATTTTAATTACAGTTATCAGAACTACGAAGATCACCTCGGCATCGGCCACGTCCGGTACGAACGGAACATGCCTGAAACTGCGGAAATCCTCCGACAGGCCCTGAACGAAGACTGGAGCGATGAAGAAATTGCGAGGAAGCTGGACATCGATCCGGAGGAGGTACCGGAGCAGAAGGAGATCATGCGAGAAGCCCTCGAGGTTGTTGAAGCGGAGAATCCCGCGGAGAGTTTCCGTC
>CAZSFH010000154.1:2194-7021 GCA_964606115.1 uncultured Planctomycetia bacterium
GCCAGGCCATAGAAAGAGCCGTGGAAAACGGGCTGGATGACGATGAAGATATCCGTGATCTTGTCGTGCAGATCTGTTACCGGGCCGCGGACCTCGGGTTTTTCCTGGATCGCGAGGGATCACGATTGTCCTCGTATTCCAAAAACCTGCGTGCCGAACCGGACGTCAATTATCATGACCTTGACAATCCCTATGACGACTGGGAGATGCAGTCGGATCAGCAGGAAGAATAAAATATTCGTTTCGGGGGTTTCGGCAACGACCGTTCCTTTCTCAAATTCATAAACTTCTGATATGCAGATAACCAAATCGCTTTCGGGACGTTTCAGGTTTCTGGTCCCCCTTTTGCTCGTGATGATCGGGGCCTGTGCACAGGCATCGTCGTTTTCATTTGAGGAAAATCAATCGGACGGGACGCTGACGCTTCAGGAAAACGGAACGCCGGTTCTGACGTTTGTCGGCGACATGACGTTAAAAGACGGCGTACCGGAAAAATTTCGGCGGGAGGGGTATTTCCATCCGATTTACGACCTGAACGGGTCGTCCCTCACCAGCGATTTCCCGAAGGACCACTATCACCACCGCGGACTCTGGCTTTCCTGGCCGTGGATGTTGTACAGGGGAGAGAAGGTTCAGCTCTGGCATCCCAGTCCGCTTCGACACCGGTTTGACCGGATCCTGAAACAATCCGTCGGAAAACAACAGGCGACGTTGAGGCTCCGGAACAACTGGGTGCTGGACGAAACGCCGATCGGCTCGGAGGTCTGGCAGCTCACTGTTCACCCGCGGTCCGGAAACCGCCGGATCATCGACGTCTCGATCACGATTCGGGCAAAGACGGATGTCATTCTACTGAGAGGAAAACAGCGAAAGAAGAAAGGATACGGTGGTCTAACCCTCCGGACCGCTCCTTCACTGGTCGGGGGACGGCTTCGAACCGATAAGGGAACGCTCGAGGGAGACACGGTACAAAAGACGTTCAACTGGGTGGACTTATCAACCGACAAACGGGGTATCACCCTATTCGCACACCCGTCCAATCCAAATTCGCCTCCCCCGTGGCTCATCCGGAACAGTTATGGTGGTGTTCTGAATCCCGAGTGGCCGGGGCTCAAGAGGTACAAGCTGAAACCCGGTGATCCCCTGACACTGCGGTATCGTCTCGTGGTCCACGACGGCTCGTTATCAGGGACCGATCTTCAGAACGTGTTCCGGGGATGGACGGGAGCGACGGACCAGAAGGATCGATAATCACGACGGAAAAACATCCCGGGCTGATTCATCGTAGGCGGGGTACCGAGACCGTCCGGAAAGAGACAGGGGAACGGCCCGAATCGAATTACATCCGAAACACGCCGTACTCCGTGTCCTCAATCGGCGCGTTGAGCGTGGCGGACAGGCCGAGGCCGAGCACGCGTCGGGTGTCGGCCGGGTCGATGACGCCGTCATCCCATAACCTCGCGGACGCGTAGAAAGGGTGTCCTTCCTTCTCGTACTTGTCCCGGATCGGTTTCTTGAATTTCTCTTCCTCCTTCTCCGACCATTCTTCTCCTTTCCGTTCTTTTTTGTCCCGGCGGACCGTCGCCAGAACGTTCGCGGCCTCATTTCCGCCCATCACCGAGATTCGCGCATTCGGCCACATCCAGAGGAACCGCGGATCGTAAGCACGTCCGCACATGGCATAGTTTCCGGCCCCGAACGAACCGCCGATGATGACGGTCAATTTTGGAACGCTTGAACAGGCGACCGCCGTGACCATTTTTGCTCCATCTTTCGCGATACCGCCGTGTTCCGCTTTTTTTCCAACCATAAACCCCGTTATGTTCTGGAGAAATACGATGGGGATATTGCGCTGATCACAGAGTTCGATAAAATGGGCGCCTTTGAGGGCACTTTCGGAGAAAAGAACCCCGTTATTAGCAACAACGCCGGTGGGAATGCCGTGAATCCGACAGAAACCCGTGACCAGGGTTGTGCCGTAGCGTTCTTTGAACTCGTCAAACCGGCTGCCGTCCGCGATACGAGCAATGACTTCTTTCACGTCGAACGGCTGGCTGACGTCCTCGGGAATCAGACCGTAAAGGTCGTCCGCGTCGTATAAGGGTTCCTCGGGGTCACGAAGGTTCAGGGAGGTGGACTTCGAGCGGTTCAGATTGTCGACCAGCCGACGAGCAATCGACAGCGCGTGGTCGTCGTTTTCCGCCAGGTGATCGGCCACCCCGGAGATTTTCGTATGCACGGTTCCACCGCCGAGTTCCTCCGCGGATATTTCTTCGCCCGTCGCCGCTTTCACCAGGGGGGGACCGCCGAGAAAGATGGTTCCCTGATCCCGGACGATAATGCTTTCGTCGGACATCGCCGGCACGTATGCCCCGCCGGCCGTGCACGATCCCATCACCACGGCAATCTGGGGAATGCCCTCGGCGGACATCTGTGCCTGGTTCCGAAAAATGCGGCCGAAGTGGTCGCGGTCCGGAAAGACCTCGTCCTGGTAGGGAAGATTGGCACCACCGGAATCCACCAGGTAGAGACAGGGAAGGCGATTCCGACGTGCGATGTTCTGGGCCCGGAGGTGTTTCTTGACGGTCAGTGGATAGTAGGTTCCCCCTTTTACCGTCGCGTCATTACAGACCACAACACATTCCTGGCCGGACACCCGGCCAATTCCGGTGATGAGCCCGGCCGCCGGGACGTCGTCCTCGTACACGTCGTGTGCCGCAAGCTGGGAGAATTCGAGAAATGGCGATCCCGGATCGAGAAGACGTTGAACCCGGTCCCGCGGAAGTAATTTCCCGCGGTCCCGGTGTCGATCCCGGTACTCCGGCGGCCCTCCTTTTTTCACCTCCGCGACCGTTTCACGCAGATCATGGACGAGTGTTTCCACCCGTTCACGATTGCTCCGGAACTTTTCCGTATTCCGGTCCAGGGACGAATCAAGAGCGGTGGCGCGGGACATTTATTCACAGATCACGTAAATCAACATGAGATTTCCTCGTAGGGCGTGCCTGACCGTCCTCATACCCCACGTTTTTCGCTTCTGACCCGGATCACTTTTCAATAATTTTATTGAGCTTTCGATCAAACTGTGCCGGGGTAAGCATTCCAAGCTGTTGATCAACCACCCGTCCTTCCCGGTCAATAAAGTAGGTCATCGGCACCGCCAGCCGCTGGACTTGCGCGGCCGAACGGAAGCGGTTGTAGGTTTCCATGTCCGAAACCACAAGCGGATACGTGATTTTTGTCTTCTCACGGAAATTCTTCACTTTTTGGGTGGTATCTTTCAGGGCAAAACCGATCAGTTCAAATTTTCCCTGTTTCTCTTCGTAGGCCTTCTGAAAATGGGGGATTTCCCTTTTACAGGGTTTACACCAGGTCCCCCAGAAATTCACAACGACCGGGGTTCCTTTCAATTCAGAAAAGGACATTTTCTTGTTAAAGATGGTCTTGAATTCAAGATCCGGCACCTGCGGTTTGCTCAATTTCTCGTTCTCGTTCCCGTTCCCGTTCTGTTTCGTTGGTGGGTTCTTCCCGTGATTGTTCTTCCGTTTCTCGCAGGCGGGTGGACCGAGCAAAAGCAGTCCCGTCGTCAGAACGAAAAGCATCACCGAACCAGTTGTGAGGAAGAATCGACTTTTGTTCATTCTTACGTCGTGAAAAAATTTCGTAAGAAAACCGATCGACCAAACACAGTATAAACGATCCGTCCGTCGAATTTATTCCCGCCTAATCTGAGCGAGCCTAACGGGAAAACGGGGTCGAAGACCCAGGTCCTCGTCCCGGGTTTGTTCACACGCCCGGTAATCCCGGAACGGAACGCGTTTTTAGAAATGGGTTTTTACAGGCATGTTCCGCAGATGAACTGAATTGATATGAAAAATCCCCTTTCAGTTCAGGTTCTTTTTTCCGCAATCTCCGCGTTACGGAGAACACGTACACGTACGACTCAAACGGTTAATGGCTCCGGGACAGATAATCGGACGTAATTTTCGCGACGGTCCCGGACAGCAGCAGGAGCGCGATCAGGTTTGGCACGGCCATCAGGCCGAGCAGGGCGTCCGCCAATTTCCACACGAAGTCGATTTTCAGCAACGCTCCCAGCACGAAAACCCCCACATAAATTAATCGGTAGGGGAGCACCGCACCGCCACCAAACAGGTATTCCGCACACCGGTCTCCGTAATAGGACCAGGTGATCGCTGTGGAGAAGGCAAACAGGATGACGGCAATGGCCACGAAGGTTCCTCCAAGCGTCCCGACGGCCGGACTGATTTTGTCAAGACCTTCGATGAACGCCTGACGCGTGAGCGATGCCTGGTTGCGAAGCGTATTCGCGAGAATTTTTTGAGATTGATCAACGCCCTTCAGCGTCCCGTCCTTCTCGACGTTGAGTGTGCCGGTGAACGGTGTCCCGTCCTGAACGATCAGGGGCGATTCGGCAGGAAGCCGTTCGCGGATCTCCGCGGAGAACTCCTCCGGATGCCTCGGATCTGGAGGTTCGACGGGACTGTGGTTGACGGTCAGAGTATACGGTCCCTTTTCCGGGACGCCGTCTACAACCTTGATCGTGCCGGAATATGTTTCCTGTTCGGCAAGGTTGACATAGTCTTTCTCTTCAGGAAGTGACTCGTAAACGGTAACGGAATCCAGGCCGGTTTGATTGAAATGTTTCTCGGTCCAGACCCCCGTCACGATGATGGCCAGCGCGGTCAGCGAACAGATAACGATCGTATCAATGAACGGACCGATCATCGCTACCATTCCTTCCCGGGCCGGTTCCTCCGTTTTGGCCGCGGCGTGGGCCATCGGCGCGGAACCGAGTCCGGCTTC
>CAZSFH010000155.1:0-2115 GCA_964606115.1 uncultured Planctomycetia bacterium
GTCCAGGTGCAAATGAAATGTATCGGCATGCGCTTTACTCTTATTCTGGCGAAGATATGCGGCGTTTGACCCCCCTCGTAATATGGCCCTGGACTCCGGTCGGTGTACGGTTAATCGTTTTCCACGTCCCCGTCCGTTTCTCGTCTGAATGCGAACGTTATCCAGGGCCTCAAAGGATTGGAGTTGATTGGTGACCGGATTCAGATCATACGTGATGACCCGGCTTCGAACGTTGACGGAGGAGGGATCCGGATCCGCTCGGGAGGGGTCCGATGATCCGGCTGTGGAATCCCCGGCGGCCGGGCCAAATAGAGAAAATCCGCCGGCTGAACCGGATCGGATTTTGGTGGAGGCGTTGCCCCTGGCCCTGATCCAATTCTTCTTCTGATCGAACTGGATGGTCGTTCCGCTCAACCGGTTCTCCAGGTTCGTCAGCCTGGCCGGTTTCCCGGAAACGTTAGCGGTCCGGTCCCGGCGGGACCACGAGAGTTGTTTCCCGGTGGCCGCGCGGGCGTGCTGAATTGATAACACCTTTCCTCGGGCGTCAAGGGAACGAAGATCCGGAAAGGACATTCGGGATTGTGTGTGTTTCTTCGACGAGGACTGGTCGTTGTTTCGATCGGAAAACGTCATTCGAAGCTGGTTTGAATGGAGCTGTCGCTTCCCGCTGTTCACGAGGGTCCGACCGGAAAACGCTGCCGTTTGACGGGGCCGATCGGATCTGTTTCCTCCTTTGTATCCCGGTCTGGGCTGGGTGATGGTCCCATCTCCCCTCGACAGAAGGGAGAATTGACGTCTCCGGGTCCGTTTGGTTGCGCCGGTTCCGTTTCCGGGTCGCTGAAATTTGATGTGTTGTTGGGATCCCTGCGTACGCACGACCCGTCGCTTCGATTTGTTGCGGATGCGGAGATGTTCCGTTCGGAGTTCACCGTTCGGTCCCGATACGTATACTTGACCGTGTGCAACCATTTTCCGAATCGTCAACGAGTTGCTGGAAGACTCCCCTTCCTCCGAGCTGGCCTCCCGGGTCCCACGTTCCGACGTCGTGGAACGGGGTTCCAGAAAAATGTGCAACACCCGGGAGCGCTGGTGTAGCGACCCTTCCGGGTGAACGCGGTAGAGGAAAACGTTTTGATTGAGCGTGAGTTTCCACCGGGTTGATTCATCCTGTTCTGTTTTCAGCTCCCGCGCCTTCACCGGACCCGAGCAGGTAATGTAATATCGGGGGATTGAGGTCCGATCCCCCGGTTCCTCGTCCGACATCCGTTTTTTGAGTCGTCCGGAAATCAGCGTTAGCTGAACGTCTTCGCGAACGGTAAACGTGGACAGGCGGGGGGAGCCGGTGAATCCGTTTCCCGTTAGCTCCAGGCCGGGGCGAGTAAGGGAAATGGGCGTGTTGGAGTCGGTGTAAATTCGCCCGGATTCGAAGTTCGTATACAGTTCTCTGGCTGAAAGTTGAGCGTTATTGTCGGTGTTCACCCGGACGTTATCCCGGAGATAGGCGATTTGTTTCGATTTTTTTTGACCGATCCGTCCGGTGATGTGGACTCGTCGAATACGCTTCGAATCGCTTTTCTTTTTTTCGTCTTCTTTGTCGCGTCCGGGAAAATACAGGATGCTCGGATCATGTACGTTCAAAAGGTGGCTTTCGGACTTGACCATTTGTCCTTTCGATCCCCGGAAAATCCAGAGGGGACTGGCATCGGACGGATCGTTGTAATACGGAAATACAAACGGACCGGATTCGAGTCCCACGTTCCCGCTGTTTTTTTTCGTAAGATTTGACTGCTTCTCCTGCTCCGTTTCCGTTCTGGAACCGTCGGACCCCGTGGACGAAGAACGTACCGGCTTGATATCGGGCAGCGGAAACAACCACGCGATACCAATGAGGACAACCGTGCCGGTGACAAAGATCAAAAGCGAAATTTTTTTCACTCGTACAGGTCCTGCTTGACGGAATTCCACAGATTTTTTGTTTTGAGGATCAGTTCGGTCACCTCACGAAATGCCCCGTGTCCCCCCGGGGTCTCTGTAACGTAGTCCGCCTGAAGACGGATCTCCCGGGCCGCGTCCGGGACGGTGGCGGAGATGCCGGCCCGCCGGAACGGTTTCAGA
>CAZSFH010000155.1:2125-6984 GCA_964606115.1 uncultured Planctomycetia bacterium
TCGGTCAGGTCATCGCCGAGATAACAGATCTGCTTCTCGGTCAGGTCGTGTATTTCAAGGGTACGTTCAAACGGTATATTTTTGTCCCCGGCGCCGGGAAAGAATTCATTGAACGACAGTTCTTTTGCACGCATGGTTAAAGGAGGAGAGTCCCGGCCCGACAGCAGGGTCACCGGAATACCCGCGTGATCAAGCATCTCGACGGCGGCTCCGTCGTGGACGTGAAAAGATTTGATGGTTTCTCCTTCTCCCGTGAAGTAAACCTGACCGTCGGTGAGAATTCCATCGCAGTCCGTCACCACACCTTCGACCTTCAACAATTTTTCCTTCAGATCAACCATAACCGTACCTCAATCAATCAATCAATCAATCGAGCTTCGAGAAGATCCTGAATGTCCAGCATGCCCACCGGTTCGTGATCGTCATTCACCACCGGCAGTTCGTCCACTTTTTTTTCTTCCATGATCCGTCCCGCTTCCGTTGCCAGCTGGTCCCTGTGGATGGTGATGGGATTGGACGTCATGACGTTTTTGATCGTCCGGGAGGCAATCTCGTCCTCGCCACGCTCCGATAACCGGCGGAGGTCGCCGTCCGTAAAAATACCCGATAGACGACCGTCGGATCCGACCACGTTAATTGCACCGGCCCGGGCCTGTGTTATGCTCGCCAGGGCCTCCTGAATCGTCGAACGCTCGTCGACGATGGGATTGTGATCGCCCGTCCGCATAATGTTATGTACTTTCATCATTTTTCGTCCAAGAGTACCTCCGGGATGGAACCGCGCGTACTCCTCTCGCGAAAATTCCCGGTTTTCCAGGGTGGTAAGGCTGATGGCATCGCCCATCGCCAGCATGGCAGTGGTGCTCGTGGA
Organism: uncultured Planctomycetia bacterium; assembly: GCA_964606115.1. Lineage (GTDB taxonomy): Bacteria > Planctomycetota > MHYJ01 > CAYXQY01 > CAYXQY01 > CAYXQY01. The sequence continues at coordinate 2,997 of CAZSFH010000155.1, forward strand.
GGGCGCGAGTCCGAGGGGACAGGCTTCTTCCATGTTTCCGATTTCAATTGTATCGTCCGAGAGATCGCCGATGGTCGTTTCACGGTCGGACGTGATCGCCATGATGGTGCATCCAATCCGTCGAAGGGGTTCGATCAGCTCAATGAGTTCCCGGGTTTCACCGCTGTTGGAAAGCATTAGAACCAGGTCCGAAGAGGTAACCCGTCCCAGGTCCCCGTGAGAGGCTTCGGCCGGGTGAAGAAAAATGGACGGGGTGCCGGTGCTGGCAAAGGTAGCCGAAAGTTTTCGGGCGATGAAACCCGTTTTGCCGATACCGGACAGAACAACCCGACCCTCGCAGTTCAGTATCGCGTCCACGACGTTTTCAAAGGTGTCGTCAATCCGCTCGGATAACGATTCAAGCGCATCGGCTTCCGTTTCCAGCACCTCACGGGCGAATTGTAGATGTTCGGTCATACGGAGTTCGTTCGAAAACAAATTGTATGAAAAGCCTCTTCAATCCGAAAAGGGTATCGGTATAACACGGAAAATTCAAGTTCTCGAAGGCCTGGAGTTTTGAATTATGCAGGAATGGGTCTGGAGGTTGGTTTGCTGGATCACGTCGAGTTACGGTAACCGGTGGGGTTGAAATACCAAGGATGACGAACTACAATCGAATCGATCGAGACGAAAGGGTGTGGTCAGAACGGTTAAGATACTCTGTTTTCTGACCGGTCATCAGGGAACATTTGAAAAGGTCTGGTATGAACATGAATATAACGTCCATTGGAAAACGAATCTGGACATCCCTTCTTTTCGCGGGTATCGTCTGTGTGCTTGGCATTTCGTCCGGATGTACATTTGACTCCAGGCACAATCAGGCTCATCTGGAGTCCTTCAAGCGGGATATGCATGAATCCCATAAGTTTATTGATAAACATTTCTTCCATTTCGACTGGGAAGATCCTGCTAACTGGTACGTGGATTATTAATAATCCCGCCGGATCTTCCGCTTGAATGTTCCGGATGCCCCGTTTCATTCGAACCATTCCTGTTTGATGCCCTGTCCGTGTTCGTTCCGTGTCAAGCCGGTAACCGTTTTTCCGTGATGGTCCCGGGGATTTGATTGAATGCAGTCGGATTAATCCGGATTTTACGTTCGAGGACCTCCTTCCTTTTTTTCTGTTTCAGCCGTATGGCGCTGTTCTTGAGAGCGGAGGGAAATCGGGTTCCTATTCAAACTGGCATTTTGCGGCCTGTTCACCGTTCGCTGTTCTTTCGGGGGACCTGACGACATCCGAACTACGGCATCCTCCGACCGAAACGGTTCTTGAACGGGAAACGGCGTTTGACGGTCTCGAAACGCTTCTCTCGGACGTGACGGTGCCTTCGTCGTCCGTGGAAGTGCCATTTTGCGGGGGTGGGATCGGATATATCGGTTATGATGCGGGGCGGGCGTTTGAAGACCTTCCGGTAAAAGCGGATAGGGATCTCCGAATGCCGCACCTGCACTGGGCATTTTACCACCGGGTTCTGGCGTATCATCGGCCCGAGGATCAGTTCTGGCTTGTGAAAGCACCGGTTCCGGATCGGTTCCGATCCGAACAGCTCGAGCGTCATCCCATTGAGTCCCTTCTGGACAACCCTCCATCCGTTTCCACCGGGGAGGACTCGAATTCGCTGAAGCTGGAGGCGGGAACCCCGACGGTCAACGTGGAGCGGGAAGAATTCTGTGAGATGGTCCAATCGGCCCGCGAGTACATTCGAGCGGGAGATATTTATCAGGTGAACCTGTCGCGCCGGATTCGCATGGACGGCCCCGACGACCCTGCCGAACTGTACCGGTATTTAAGAGAAGCCAATCCGGCCCCGTACGCGGGCTATATCCGATCTCCGGATTTTGCAGTGGTTTCGTCCAGCCCCGAGCTGTTTCTGAGAGTGCGCGGCGACCGGGTTCAAACTCGTCCGATTAAAGGGACTCGTGCGCGGGAGGTGGATTCTTTGAAGAACGAGCAACACAAGCAGGAGCTCCTGAACAGCGAGAAGGATCTTGCGGAACTTCATATGATCGTGGATCTGGAACGCAACGATCTCGGGCGGGTCTGTGAGTACGGTTCCGTGGAAACAAACCATCTACACCAGCTTGAAACGTTCTCCAACGTCCATCATCTGGTAGGGACGGTTTCGGGTACACTCCGTTCGGACGTGGGACTTCGGGAGCTTCTTCGTGCGACGTTTCCCGGAGGTAGCGTGACCGGCGCGCCGAAAATTCGAGCTATGGAGATCATCGATGAACTCGAGCCGACCCGCCGTCAGGTTTACACCGGTTCCATGGGATGGATCGGCATGAACGGTGACCTTGAACTGAACGTTGCTATTCGCACCATGGAGTGGAACGACGGCACGCTCTGGTTCCAGGTGGGAGGAGGAATAGTGGCCGACTCCGAACCGGAGAAAGAGTATCGGGAGACCCGGCAAAAAGCCCGTGGAATGCTGGACGCTCTGGATCGATCCACGGCCGAACCTCACTGAATTGGTGGTCTACGTTGATCCACCGAAATCAAACGCCCGGGCTCAAACGACGTTAGGCTGGGAGAAGGACGTTTCGGAGTTAATCCATCCGGCCGAGGCAGGACGAGCAGAGCGTTTTTGGTTTGCGATCCAGATCGGCCAGGCTGGTGGAGCGTTGCATGACACAGCTGGACTGTCCGCAGTGTTTCAGTCCGAACGTATGGCCGAGTTGATGCAGGGCTTCCTTCGTCGTCCGTTCCAGGAACTGTTCCGTGATGTCGTACGTCGTTTGATCCGGTTGAAACCATTTGAGCGTGATCACGGCGGCTTTTCCCGGGCTTTGAGCAAGTCCGTAGCGTGCATCCCCCTGGTCGTCCACCAGTGGGCGATCCGTAATGGCGAGCAGTTTTTCCGGTACCCGCCCCGTCTTTTTTCGGAGCTCCGAGAGCAGGGCGTTTCCGTTAATTCGAGAGGAGGACCGCTCGACGGATTCATGAGGAGGGTCCCGTTCAGGACTGATCGACACGGAATCCGAGGCGTGCTGAAAACCGGTTGAAATCTCCTCTCTGAGGTGCTGGAGAAGTCGGTCTGACAGGGGCCCGAACGGCACGATACGAATCGGTATCATACTGGATTGTGGTTCCTGAGATCGATTACCATAAGGGAACGTAGCCGTGATCAGTTGTGAACAGCATTTCGCGGGGGTACATTCGTTATGTCCGTTATCGCCGAGTTGAGTGTCGCGCCGGTGGTTGAGGGAAGCATGTCGGACAAGATCGCCGACGCGATAGACGCCCTTGACGAATATGACGTTTCGTACCGAACGTATCCGATGGGCACAGTGATCGAAGCCCCGTCGGTTGACGAGTTATTTCGCGCCGTCAAAGCGGCCCACCTGGCGGTGGACGCGGACCGCGTCAGCACGTTCCTGAAAATTGACGATACCCGGAACCGGGATCGAACGGCGCTAGACAAAGTGGAATCGGTCCGCGAAGCGCTTGGCCGGGAACCGGAAGGGACGGATTGACGGATACCGGTCTGTTTATTCAAAGAGTTGCTCCATCCGGTTTTCGTACAGCTCCTGGTCCGACGCCGAAAACTGAACGAATCGAATCAAATTTACCGTTTCGATTTTGGGCAGTTCCTTCCGGACCGTCTTCAAAGCGACCTCCGCCGCGTCCTTTGACGGATAGCCGAAGGCACCGGTGGAAATAGCCGGGAATCCGACGGAGGACACGTCATGTTCGATGGCCCGTCTGATGGAATTTCGGTAACATCGGGCCAGTAGTTCGTCCTCGGGCCGGTCCTGTCCGTAAACCGGGCCCAGGGTATGAATGACAAAGTCGTTCGGCAAATCATGGGCGGAGGTAATGACCGCTTCACCCGGTTCGATTGGAGCCAGCTCCCGGCACTCTGCGGACAACCCGGACCCGGCGGCGCTGTGAAGGGCGCCCGCTACGCCGCCGCCCGTTTTAAGCTGAGCGTTTGCAGCGTTTAC
>CAZSFH010000156.1:0-6916 GCA_964606115.1 uncultured Planctomycetia bacterium
TGAGCTGCTCGAACTTCTCCTGGACCTTCTCAAGGATCTTATCCCGGAAAAAGGTTTTCAGCATGTCAGATCCGTCCTCGTCATGGTCGTTCAGAAGTTCAAGAAGTTGATCAAGATCGGTGTCTTCGAATAAACTGTTCATGGTATCCTCTTTCAATGGGTTCAAATTAACAGATTCGAATCTCATTGAAGAGGATACCCCACTTTCTCTACTTACACAACTTTTGTGACGTCATCATCATGACTGGATCGTTCATGGAACGTTTCATTCTGCTTAAGTTAACGGGGGTGGGATGAATCCCGGGGCTATTTTCAGTCGTCTCGCTACGGGGATTTCACAGCGGATGATACCACAGTATGTGACCGGGAGGGGTTCTGGGTCTCGTCGTTCTGTAACATGAGTACTCCTGTAAACGAGTTGAAAAAAACAGGGTTGAAGGGTATTTTGACGTCATCGGTGAAAGGGCTTCAACTTTAAACACGAGGTTCTTCATGATCGATCAACCATTACATAGACGCGCGCTGTTATCGACCTGTTTCACGCTCTTTCTTTGCACGCTTCTCTGTACGGCGGCCTTTTCTCAGGAAGAACCCGTCAGTATCGCCGATCGATGGCAGCTGTTTGCCAGTGATCGATTGGTTCACAACATGCAGGGGGATGCAGAACTCCGTCTGCATCGCCCCACGGACGAAGGACCGGTTCTCAAGTTTGATAAGCCCTGGGAGGGGGGGTACAGCGCACACGTGACCGTTTTGAAGGATCAGGATCAGTACCGTCTTTACTACCGCGGCTTTCCGGTCGATCAGGAGTCTCGGAACGCCGTTGTGTGTTACGCGGAATCCCCGGATGGCAAAAACTGGACCAGACCCGACCTGACCCTTCACGAGGTTCAGGGCACCCGAAAAAACAATGTAATTTTAGCCGATCCCGAGCGGGAACTGCAGCATAACTTTTCGCCGTTCATCGACAACCGCGAGGGGGTGCCGTCCGAACGCCGGTACAAAGCCGTGGCGAGGGCCGAGGACAACGAAGGGTTGCTGGGATACGTATCCGGTGACGGGATTCACTGGAAGCTGGTTCAGGAGGAACCGATCATTACGGACTCCGGCTGGGTGTTTGACTCCCAGAACGTGGCGTTCTGGTCCAGTGCCGAGCAACGGTATGTGATGTACTACCGGAAATCCCTGGAAAACAGGCGGTCGATTGCCCGGGCGACCTCGAAAAACTTCCTGGACTGGTCCGGGGCCACCTCGATGAGGTACAGTGACACGGACGCTCCCGTGCCGCGACATCACATGTACACGAACCAGACGCACCCCTACTTTCGCAACAATCACCTGTATATCTCCACCGCGGCGCGGTTCATGAATCAACGGCGTGTTCTGAGCGAGCAGCAGGCGGACCGCCTCGGGCTGGTGTCCGCTCAGCGACAGGGCATCTCCGATGCTATCCTGATGACGACCCGACCGGGTTCAACGACGTACAATCGCACCTTTCGCGAGGCCTTCATCCGTCCCGGGCCCGGGGCCAGAAACTGGGGAGCACGAAGTAATTATCCGGCCCTTCACATCGTTCCCACCGGAAAACGAGAAATGTCGATATACGTAAACAAACACTACGCACAGCCCCGCGCCGATCTGCATCGTTACAGCATGCGAATCGACGGTCTGGCGTCGGTCCACGCGGGTGCCTCGGGGGGCGAACTGGTCACGCGTCCCGTCCGTTTTCAGGGGGATGCCCTCGAGGTCAATTTTTCCACTTCCGCGGCGGGTGAGGTGAACATCGCTCTTCGAACGGCGGACGGGGTCCCGATCGACGGATTCTCAGGGGAACAATCGGCCCGGCTGATCGGAGACGACATCAATCATCGCGTGGAATGGCCCGGAGATCGATCGCTTGACGAGCTTGCGGGAACTCCTGTTCGCCTGAAGTTCTACATCAAAGACGGGGATCTTTATAGCTTCCGTTTCACGGCGTCCGGGGATGATCAGTAGTTTGACCTCATCTGACAGGGGGAACGACCTCGTAAACGAAATTTTTTCGGTTCTAATCTTTGGTTCTTTCCTCCCGACATGGTCGCTTTTCGATCTGGCGCGTTCATTTTTTTTAGACGTGTTACCTTCCGGTTGAGGATGGTTCAATTTTGAGGGGTTTCTGAAAGACAAATTTTTGGAGGCTCCAGCTTTTTCCGATTTCTTCTGAGGTCTCTCAGACGAGATTTTGATCCCGTTCACACCCTGAAAACCCGTTCGAGATGATCGGCTTGTAATGTCCGTGCTACCGGATGCAGTCGAACCCTGCGAAACGCTTGAAGATCCACCCAAGGTTCTGACGAACAGTGATCCATGGAGGTCCATGTCCCGTTTAAGGGCCGGGGCTTCCGGTAAGATGGTTTCGCAAGTACGAGTTGCCCCGGATCGCGCGGGTGCTATGCATCGGTTCCGCCCGGCTCGTACCATTCCTCCAGCTCGACACCGAGTCCGTCGGTCATGCGGTTCATGAGGTTGAAGTATCCCCCGACGATGACGATTTCCAGGATCTCCGGATCGCTGAAGCCGGCGTCGCGGAGCTGTTGAATGTCGTCCTCCCGGACCTCGGACGGGGTCTGCGTGAGGTTTTCGAGAAACTGGAACATCCGCTTTTCGGCCCCGCTGAAGAGATTGCTGTTCGATTCCTCACCTGTTTTCAGGACCGTGACGATTTGATCGTCCTCCACCTGTTCACGGAGAAACTCCCCGTGATGTTCCGTTCAGTACCCGCAGTGATTGAGGACGGAGACCTTGACCGCGATCATTTCTTTTTGAGCCCTCGACAGAGCGTGCTGCTCCTCCATCACGGACTCGTAAAATTGGATCCAGGATTCCATGATCGACGGAAAAAGACCCCAGATCCGGGCGACGTTGAACAGATCTCCCTTCTCCGTGGACATGGTGTCGTACAGTTCACGGAGTTTCTGATTCGCTTCTTCCGGGTCGATTACCTCGATGAAACTCATTGTTGTATCTCTCGGTAAGGCATGAAGATTGATTCAACCATCTGATCCGGGGTCGATTCGAGCCTGGACGTTTCGCCGAAAAGGATCAGGCTCGAATCCCATCTTACGGATTCGTTCGACCATGATCAAGAAACTCCTGTCATTGGGGGAGGTCGGATCGAATTGTCGTTCTCCCTGTGATGGTGAATGTAATGGAATCTACCGGCGCCGCGTATGGATTGTTCAGGAAACCCGGGTCCTGTGCAGGTGGATGTTGATCCAGGATCCGCTCCTCTTTTCCCAGATCCGGGTTTCCGTGAACTGTCGGGTTTCGGGGTCGCCGCCGATTGTGGTCTGCTGAAGCAGATTGTAAACGATCAGAACCGTGTCCTCGCTCAGCCGCCGGACCTGAACGTTGTTGATGGTGTTGTTAACCGGCCGGTCGTAGTGGTCGAGGCGGAAGTAAAATTCGTGAAAGTCCCGTCCCGACACCGGGTGGCTTCGAGACTGCGGTACGACGGCGGTCACGTCCTCGGCAACCCGTTTGTTATACGCGTCCAGATCACCCGATGAGCCGGCGTCAACAAGCTGTTTCGTGTGATTGATGATGGTCTGTTCGATGTCGTCTCTCATGTTGGTACCTGTTCCGGGAAATGATAAAACGTAAACGGACGAATCTACTTTACTGCAAATACGGTTTCTAGTTAGACCCGGTCTGAAAAGGTGTCGTACACCTCAGCGGGCGCTCTGCGGTGTCATATCTCCTCAAAAACCCGCTGAAAATGGGGTTTCTTCGTCAATATTCCGTGCAGACCGCCCCCTGAGGGATCACTGAGTGCACGGCACCTTTTCAGACCGGGTCTAATTATTCTAACGGATCGAGCGATGAATGAACATCCGACGCAAGACCCGTGGTTCACTGAGGAGGACGCCGTACTGCTGGTGGATCAGTATGAGCTGACCATTTGATCATTTCGATAAATTTCGCCTTTTTCTTTCGGTTTGATTTATGGATTTGCCAGATTTAGCATGGCATTCGATTGTTTCGGGTTTTGATTCGCATCCTGAAAAAATTCATGATGGAGCACAGCGGAATTCACGGACGTCCGTTTCTTTTGTTCTGCCTGACCGCCGCTTTTTTTGCCGTCTTCGGAGGTCCATTCGGACTGCGAGCGCAGTCGTCCCCGGATCGCCCGAATATCCTGATCATCCTGGCCGATGACCTGGGGTATTCGGACATCGGGGCGTATGGTTCGGAGATCGACACGCCCAACCTCGACCGGCTCGCCGAGAACGGCATGCGGTTTACCAGCATGCACAATACGTCGAAGTGTTTTCCTTCCCGCGCGTGTTTGCTGACCGGCGTCTATGCGCCACAGGCCGACATGAATTCCTCGCCCAATGACTTCAGCGAGGACGTGGTGATGTTCGGTTCGGTGCTGAATCAGGTGGGTTACCATACGCTGTTCGTGGGGAAACATCACAGCACGACCAATCCATACAATCGGGGGTTCGATCATTACCGGGGCCTGCGGGACGGCGCGGCGAACTATTTTAATCCGGGGGAAAAACGTCCGTTCGATCCCGGGACGCCGGCGCAGAAAAAGTGGGCGTATCCCCGGACGTTCGTGTTTGACGACGAGGTGAAGGAACCGTTCACGCCCGAGAAAGGATATTACGGCACGGACACGTGGACGGACTGGTCGATCGAGCTGCTGAAAAAGTACCGGGATGATTCGAACCCGTTTTTGCTTTACCTGAGTTATCAGGCTCCACACGATCCGCTGCAGGTTCCCGAAGAGGACATCAAAAAATACGAGGGCCGGTACGACGTGGGGTACGAGCAGATTCGCAAAAAACGGTACCGGCGTCAGCTCGATATGGGACTGCTTGACAGAGAGAAATTTCCGCTTTCGGAGGCGACGCACCGGGATTGGGAGTCGCTTTCGGAAAAGGAAAAGAAGAAGGAAGCTCGTCGCATGGAAGTGTACGCGGCGATGATTGATCGGATGGATCAGAACATCGGTCGGATCCTGAACTACCTCTCCGAGCAGGGGGAACTGGAGAATACGCTGATCATGTTCGCGTCGGACAACGGTGCCTCCGCGGAGGTGGTGGAGATGGAGGATTCAGGGCGGATTGGATCGATGACCCGCTGGGCGTCCCTCCGGGAGGACTGGGCGAACGTGGCGAACACGCCGCTGCGTTTCTACAAGAACGATTCATACCAGGGCGGTATCAACTCGCCGTTCATCGCGTACTGGCCCGGCGTGATCGAACCCGGTTCGACGACGGATTACGTTTCGCATTTCATCGACATCATGCCCACGCTGGTGGATATCACCGGCGCTCGATATCCCGAGAAACGCAACGGCGCGGAGACGGTTCCGATGCAGGGCGTTTCGTTGCTGCCGGTTTTCAAGGGAGAAGGAGAACCCGAACGAGACGATCCGCTGTACTGGGAATGGAAGGGAGGCAAGGCCATTTATCAAAATGGCTGGAAGCTGGTCCAGCACGCGAACCGCAATGAGTGGGACCTGTATCGGTTTGATCGGGATCGTACGGAGACGAACAATCTGGCCGGTGAAAAGCCCGAGGTCGTGAGGGAACTCAACATACAGTGGAACAGGTGGTTTCTCCGCGTGGGCAAGGAGAACTGAGCCGTGCCCCTTTGAAAACGGTGCTTGAGTATTGTGTCCCGTTTCAGGGCCGGTTCATGATGGGCCCTGATGGCGTTAAGGCTCGTAGGTCATCAGGTTGGAAATTTCGTTCGCGATTTGTTCCGGGTTCTTTTTTTCCTTCAGGTATCGATGACGTCCCGCGGGGACGGGTTGGAACGTGTTTCCTCCGTCGTCCTGAACGGTCACCCGGCCCCAGTCGGACACCGACCAGTAATCCACCGACGATTCATCCGTTAACCCCCGGACCGCGTAGAGGGTCGTTGCCTGATCGAAGCTGCTTTTTGGTGAGATATCGTTGTACAGCTTGTAGGCGTGTCGAATCGGGTTTTCTTCGTGGACGTTCCGCAGGCCCGGGCCCGTTTTGATCCGAGCGCCGATTTCCTTTCCACAGAACGTGATGGGCGTGGGCCAGTTTTCGAACGCGTGCCTGGCGAATTCGACCCCTTTTATCAGGTTGGCTTCCGGTTCCCCTTCTGACTCCCCGAATGCGCCGGCCATACTGACCCAGTGGCGAACCTTCTGTTTGACCAGTTCGATCCCGGTCAGGTCGCTGTGTTCGCCGGGATTGCTCCGAAGAAGATTGCTCATGTTGGCCAGGCTTCCGACGGTGACGAAGACCACGCTGTCATCGGGCTGATCGGCGAGGACGGATCGGTAGACCTTCACCGCGTCCGGTGCGTCCATGGCGTTTTTCCAGTTCCTGGAGCGCGGGAATTTTTCCGCAATCTGCTTCGCGTATTTTGATTTTTTAAGAAACGCGTTCGGATCCTTCGTCACGCCGATCGGGAGGTCTGGGTGTTTGTAGAACGTGTTGATGGCATCCATGCACAGCGGCGTCCAGCGGTTTCGTTCCGACGCACCCACTGCGAGGATTCGTGCTTCTCCCCGATCGGCCAGGGCGTGCAGGGTGGCTAATGCGCCGACGTCGTCCACGTCGCCGGCCATGTCGGAGTCAAAAATGACGCGCGTGGCATCCTTTTGTTTCTGCTCGGGCGAATGCTGACAGGCGAGCGTATGGGAAAGAAGAAGGATCAGGGCAACAAGTCCAAACACGGACGTCGTCGATCGGTTCCGTATTCGAATCATCGGGACGGTACTCCATTCTGAAGAATTCGATATGAGAGAAAAGACCTCGCGGTTCCGGTCGTCCACCTGTTCGACGTTTTACACACATTTTCGGGATTTCGCCTTTACCTGGACCGGACCTGAAAAGTAGCGCGAGCCTCAGAAGCCCATTTTTCGAGTCATTTCAAGGATTCC
>CAZSFH010000157.1:0-6871 GCA_964606115.1 uncultured Planctomycetia bacterium
GCGGGTGTCCGTTGTAGTGCACGGAGCGAAGCGGAGTGCACGTTGTTGCTGTTTTATAACCTGCACCGTTTGAAAGAACCTCTCCGTTCGCGTGCGTGACGGACCGTATTCTTTTTAACAAAAAAACTTATAGAGAAGATAAACCACCGAGCTGAACGGAGCGTTAACGGGAAGAGTTCTCCGTTTTTTCGGAACGCTCCGCGTAGTCGGATGGATTCAACCATCCCGTCGCCTGTTTCGTCAGGTCCCCTCGAAGATATTTCTCGTAAAAATTCCGCATCCGTGAGTTTGAGTACGGATAATTGTCAAACACGTCCCCGTTGCCCGACATCCGGGGATCCTCCTGCTTCTTGAGCTCCTGGAAAAGACGCTTCTTCAGGCGATTTCGAACCCCGTCGTACGCCGGATCGTCGGCGAGGTTCACGACACATCCCGGATCTCGTTCAAGGTGGTACAGCTCCTCCGGCGGACGCTTGCCGAACGACCATTCCCAGTACCGCCGCATCGTCTTTGAATCCCGCATGCCCAGGATCTCGGTCTTCGTCGGCGATCCGTCCACGTTCGGATAGCCGGTTACCGGCGGACCGGCCGGCCAGCGATCCGGCTTGAAGTTTCGCAGATACAGCCACCCGTCCTGAACGATGCCACGGATCGGATATCCGTGGTCATTCGGACGCCCGATATCGTGTCGCTCCTTGCCGACCAACACGTGATCTCTACCGTTCTGCACCCGTCCCGAACCGGTTGATTCAAGAATCGGGAGCAGCGAGGCCCCCGGAGTGGAATGCATCTCCGTGTCTTCCCATTGAACCCCCGCGGCATCCAGAAACGTCGGTGCAAGATCCGTAAAATCCACGTAATCCTGAATTACCCGGCCCGCATTCTCAACTGCCCCCGGCCACATAATGGCGAGCGGCACGTGATTCGACATCTCATACGCCTGCCCTTTGGCGCGAGGAAATGGCATCCCGTGGTCGGCCGTCACAACCACCATCGTGTTCTCGAGCTCACCGTGTTTTTTGAGCAGCGTCAGCATGCGGGAGAGGTGGTGATCAAATCGCTCGATCTCCAGTGCGTAATCGAGCAGATCCGTGCGCACCGTTTTCGTGTCCGGGAGAAACGATGGCACAACGTCGATGTCACTTCGCTTTTTCCCTCCCTGCTTAATACCCGACTTATACGTGTAACCTCGGTGCGCCTCGTGGGCCCCGTACCAGAAAAAGAAGGGCTCCTCCGAATCCCGGCGGAGAAGAAATTTACGGAATGCCCGGCTGTAGGATTCCGCTGGAGTCGCCGCGCCCGTCAGATGGCGTCGCTCTCCATCACGGGTCTTCGCTCGACCCGGCCCCCATCCCTTGCCTGTATACGCCACGTCATAACCACGGTTGGACAGAACCTCCGTGAAAACAGAGAATTTCGGCGGGAAGACGGAAAAGTGGTTCGCTGCTTCTTCCAGCTGCCACGAGTGACGACCGGTCAGAAGAATGGAGCGGGAGGGCCCGCACTTTGCGTTCGAGGTGTACGCGTTCTCAAAAAGAACCCCCTGCTCCACCACCCGGTCGAAGGCCGGGGTCTTCACCCAATCCGTTCCGTACGCCCCCATGTGCGGATACGATACGTCCTCAACCAGCGCAAACAGAATATTCGGCCGCTTCCGCTCCCGGTTCTCCACCGGCAAAGAACAGGACGGAAGAACAACAACGAGAACCAAAATAAACAAAACGAGTCGAGTCAGTACAGAGCGGGAAAACGACATAATCTGTGATCCCTGCTGAAACAATCCCTGGAAAAAAATTTTATGACGACCTCTCAAAGAACGATTTATCCTATTTTCCCGATCCCACGTTTTCAACAATTCGGACGTACAGACCTGGATACTTTTTTATTTTCTCGAAAATAACAGATCACCGTCAATTGACTTATCAGATCGGGTCTTATTAGACCGGATCTGAAACGTAGCGCGAACCTCAGAATCCACTTTTCAAGTCATTTCAAGGATCCCTTCCAATTGGACTTTTTGTCAAAATATGATACCGTGACGTGTTCGAACATGTTAAAATACCTTGTTTCACACACAACCGTCAACTGAGGTTTGTCCCATGAAAATAGGAACGATCGTCTGGAGTCTTACAATCTCTTTCATGCTCACCGGCATCGCCACCGCTATTCCGGAAATTCCGAAGGACTGGTCTCCCGACAAATATCACCCCCTCTTCAAAGAATGGGTCAAAAAACATAAAGATCATCAGGCCCATATCAAAGCTCGAAGCCACGACCTCGACAGCTGGCCCTTTCTGGACGGTCAGTGGGAAGGAATCATCACCGCTAACAACGGGGACGTCTGGTTTTCCGTGAGCTCCCACAGCGACACCGAACACGCCCAGCTGTTTCGTTACGACGTCAGCGAAGATCAGGTGAACCACGTCGCGGACATCGGTCAGGCAACGGGAGAAAAATTGACCGGTCACGCCCCGCAGGACAAAATTCACGGACAGATGTTTCAGAAAGGAAAGTTCATTTACACCGGGACGGTGGAAGGACATAGGGTTGAAGGAAAAAAATATCCTGGCGGATACTGGCTGAAAATTAACGTCAACACAGGTGAGGTCATCAACATGGGCCAATCCAGTACAAACGGTGGCCTTCTTTGTGTCGATTACGATCCCTGGCGTCATCTGTTGTACGGCATGGCCAACCGCACCGGAGAACTCGTCCGGTTCAACCCCGAAACGCAACAGGAAGAAGAGATTGGCGTTCCCTGGAAGCCCTACATCGAATCATGGAAAAAGAGTGACGATCCCGACAAACCCGATCGAATCTGGCCCCGGAATTTAACGGTTATGGTGGCCCCCGACGGCAATGTCTACGGTGCTCGAAAACCACACGCCACCTTCTGGCAGTACAACCCGGACACCGGTGATATCAAAGACATTGACGTGGGCATGCCCACCCCCGAAGCCGTGAAGAAGGGGAAGGAAGGAGCGGCCGAGGACTGGGAAAACTCCGCCATCCATATGACCCGCTGGAACAAGAAAGATCAATGCTTTTATTTCATTCGGAGCTTCGATGAAATGCTGATGCGATTCCACCCACCGAAAAACGGAACATCCGGTCGGGTCGAGAAGGTCCAGGACATGGGCGTCATTGACGGAACAAACCGATACGGGAACCGCCCCGCTTCGACGACACTCGTCATCCACGATCGCATGGTCTATTACACCCCCGGTACTCGCTGGGGCGGCCATACTCATTTCCAGAGTTACAACCTCGATACCGGGAAATTCAAAGATTATGGGCCGATCGTCGTCGAGGACGGCCGCATGGTAAACGAATGTCACTCCTTGACGGCCGGCAAAAACGGGAAACTATACCTGGTGGCGTTCGTTTTCAGCATCAAACACAAAGACCCCGCCGTTCCGTGGGGTCGCCGGGGTGCGTTTCCATTCCACCCCCGGCTCGTGATCGTGAACCCGGAAAAAGACCATGTGAAACCGGAGTAGGCTTCTTCACAACAGATCACGTCACACATCGGATCCGACGGAACGGTTGGTTTCCCGACTCTCCAACGACCCGTATAGCTCCTTCACCATCCTGATCTCAATCAATACGATTCGAAACCCGGAACATGCAAGGCCCGGCCGGCCGTGAGGAGGCTTCCCCATGACCGAAGAACCATACCAGATACCATCCTAACCAACCTGCTCGGCACGAATTTTTCGAAGCGGGTCCCGACTCCGATACCATAACCAGATCACCTGGGTGATCCGTCCGGCCGTATACGATCCAAGACCGATGTACAATCCGTCCACCATCCCCTGCCACATACCGAACCCGATCCCGATTGCCACCGTTCCAAGAAACAACGCCATCGACTCAATAATTCCCACCGTCCGCTCGTCGTAGACGATTAATCCCTGGTACCAGTTTGCCATCGCAATCAACCCCGGTATCAAAACGGAAAACCATAAACTTCCACGTGCCAGCGGAATCAATTCAAGCTCCAGGCCGTTAAGGTGATAAAACCAGTACGTGGAAAGCGGCGTGGCCGCCGTGAGAAACAACAACCCCGTCACCGAACCCACCAGGAACAGCGTAAAATTCCGAAGCGCCGGAATCGGCTGGTCCCGGTCCAGAAGGGACACGACCACTTCCTTGTACGCCATTCCGGTACTGTACAGAACGAAGAGGAGGCCCCGGGTCACCGGCCATACAGCCGTGGAAGCAATCGGATTTGGCATCTGAAGCATTCCCCCCCCGATAAGCGGCTGCACGGTCATCGACAGGATGGACGTAAGGGACAGCGGAACGTAAAAGCGCCCGAGCTTCGTCCAGGTGAGTGGTTCGACCCCGTCCGAACTCGCTTCCTCGGACGAGAAGGCCTGTCGTTGAACCGGTTCCACCCACGCTCGAATAAACACCATTTCCACCACCGCTCCCGTCGAATTGGCGGCAGCTCCCACGGCAATTCCCGTTGCGAAATCACCGAACCAACCGATCGCCAGAACCCCGCCGGTGGCGAGAATTCGACAGACCGAACCGATGCCCACCGCTCCGGGATGTCCGTTTCGTATGAGAATCCCCTGGTAAAATCGACGGTGCGCAATAGCCCACGTCCAGGGCGTCATAAGTTGCAGGCCAACTCGTGACGGGCCCTGTATACGCTCCGGCGCCCCCATCAAATCGACCACGACCAGGTCAAAAAACGGCGTGAACGCGATAAGCGTGTGAATAAGAGTCAACCCCGCCCCGAGCAACATCATAAATCGCCACAACCGATTGAAGGCCTGTCGGTGAGAACACAGCGCGGTGGAGGCGGCCAGCATCATGATGACCGGCGCTTCGATCATCAGCGAAATCGGTAGTACAATGGATCCCCACGCGGCCAGATGGATCCGCGCTTCCGGGAACCGAGCAATCACCGCGTTCGACGCCGGCAGAGCAATTGCCATCATCATCCATGAGACCGCAAGCGGCCACCATCTCCGCCAGACGTCGTGAAACGTCAGCCCTGATGAGAACTCGTGGTCCGACTCATTCATCCCGCACTAGCATGACAACGCGAGAAATTCGAAGACGGAACTTTCTCGTGTTACAATAACATCTGCACACTGAATTCAGATTCGCATAACAGGATACGAAACGTCCATGTTTGGAAACAACAAAAGCGAACATCCGACGATCACCGACTACGTCCGGACGCCGTTCTGCAAGATGGACACCGCCCTGTCCGACGTAGGAGCGGTCGAGCTCGGTCGGCTGGTTGTGTCCGAACTGCTTCAGCGGATTCCCATCGACCCGGAACGACTGGACGAAGTGATCATCGGAAACGCCGGCCAACCGCATGACGCGGCCAACATTGCCAGGGTAATCGCGGTGGAAGCAGATGTGCCTGAACGTGTCCCGGCCTACACCGTCCAGCGAAACTGCGCGTCCGGCATGGAAGCCATCGGCGCTGCGGCGCGCAAGATTCGAACCGGGGAAGCGGACCTCATCATCGCCGGCGGAACGGAATCCATGAGCGGCTACCCGCTTCTGTTTCCTGAAAAAGCCCAAAAGAAGTTCAAACAAATGGGAAAAGCCAAATCGACCTGGGAAACCATCAAAACGGCAGCCGGGTTCCGCTTCGGGGATTTTTCGCCCGTCGTCGGTCTGGAAACCGGTCTCACCGATCCCACCTGCGACATGAACATGGGCGAAACCGCAGAAGTACTCGCCCGGGAATGGAACATCTCCCGCGAGGAGCAGGATCGTTTCGCGCTCGAGAGTCATCAACGAACGACGCAGGCCTGGGAGGAAGGACGGCTTGAAGAAGAAGTCCTGCCGGTGTTCCTCCCGCCCAACTACGATGACGTCGTCAAGCAGGACAACATCTTCCGCACGAAAAAGACGTTGGACGCGATCGACAAGCTGGATCCGGTGTTTGATCGGGAACACGGCACGGTAACGCCCGGCAATTCCTCACCGCTCACGGACGGTGCGGCGGGCATGATTCTCGCCTCGCAGGATCTTCTCGAGGAACTCAACCAGGACCCGCTCGGAGAAGTTGAGTGCTACCGGACCGCGGGACTGGACCCGAGCCGGATGGGCCTCGGTCCTTCGTTTGCCACCACGGCCCTCCTGGATGAAACGGACCGAAAATTAGAAGACTTTGCACTCATCGAAATGAACGAAGCGTTTGCCGCTCAGATGATCGCCAACATCAAAGCCTTCGACGACCCCGACTTTGCTCGTGATCAGTTGGACCGGGACGAACCGATTGGGGCCCTGGATCAATCGATCCTGAACGTCAACGGAGGAGCGATCTCGATCGGTCATCCCATCGGGGCTACGGGAACTCGCATGGTGGGAACCCTTCTCAAAGAACTTAACCGTAGGAATGAAGACCGGGGACTCGCCACCCTGTGCGTCGGCGGTGGCCAGGGAGCAGCCATGTCGGTCAAAACTCACTGATCTTTCAACATCAAACTCCGAAACGGTCTCGTTCTCACGTAAATTCTTCAGGAGGAGATCATGAAATCCATTGTTCTATCCGGTGTCGATGAACCGCTAACCGTCGAAGAACGTGAACAGCCCACCCCTGCCGCGGACAAAGTACTGATACGGATCGACGCCTGCGGCGTCTGTCACTCCGACCTCCATCTCCAGCAGGGCGATTTCCCGATGGCCGAATTTCCGGTTGTACCGGGCCACGAAGTGGTCGGCGAGGTGATCAAGCAGGGAGAAAAAGTCGACTGGCCGGAGGTGGGGACCACCGTCGGCATGCCCTGGCGATACACCTCCTGCGGTCGGTGTGACCTGTGTCTCAGCGGACGGGAGATCATGTGTGAGGAGGGTCGTGTCACGGGGGTTACCCACGACGGCGGGTATCAGG
>CAZSFH010000158.1:0-4554 GCA_964606115.1 uncultured Planctomycetia bacterium
ATTGAGCGCCCTGTCAAAGGAACGTTGCTTGATGAGAACGGAGAGCTGCTGGACTCCGTTTCCGGGTGGGCCGATAACTACGAAGAAGGGACGAAAAGCCCGAAACTGATGGCCAACAATCTTCGTTTGACCACGACGAAAGTGGACGAAAACAAAGTACCGTTCCCCAAACCCCGCGGTTACGATCCCGAACAGTACGAACTGCTACTCCGTGATCTCAAACGAAACCGTCCGGAGAAATTGAATAAAATTATCGCCATTTACCACGACGCCGGTGTTGAAGGAAAGAGCGAATTTAACAATCCCAATAAACCACGTTTCGGGTTTTCGACGCTGAACAACGGACGGAGCCTCGTGGAAGCCGATTATGAAACCCGGGATCGAATGATTCAAAACGAAGTCCAGTTCGCCCTGGGACTCATTTATTTCATCCAGAATCACCCGGAGGTGCCCCAACCGCTTCAGCGTAATGCAAATCGCTGGGGACTGGCCGCGGACGAGTACGCGGACAACGGTCACGTACCATACGAAATATACGTACGTGAAGCGCGGCGCATGCAGGGGCGGTATGTGATGACCCAGTCCGATCTTGAACGAGACATCTATAAACCCGATACAGTCTCCGTCGGATTCTGGTGGTTTGATTCGCATACGGTCCAGCGGCTCGCCGTCGACAAGGATACGTATGTTCTTGAGGGACGCTTCATGGGAGACATGTCCCGATCATACGAAATTCCGTACCGGAGCATCACGCCGAAGCGAACGGAGTGTCGAAACCTGCTGGTTCCCGTGGAGCTTTCCTGCTCCCGCGTGGCGATGACGTCGCTTCGTCTGGAACCCACCTGGATGCCGCTGGGCGTGGCCGCGGGGGTCGCGGCGGATCTTTCGATAGAGCACGAAAAACCGGTACAGGGCATCCCGGTCTCCACGCTGCAGAAACGGCTGAAATCACGGGGGCACAACATTGACTTTTTCCAGGGCGGGGAAAGTACACTTCCGGAATCATTTGATCTCATTTCACCGGGGAACGGAGAAACGGTGTCCGATTCCCGTCCGACGTTCCGGTGGAACGCAAGTTCGGACCCGGAAACGGATATCGCCCGGTACGAGATATACGTCGACGGCGAGTTCGAGAAACTTGTCGATGGAAACGAAACGTCTTACACAATATCCTCACCCCTGGAACCGGGAAGGCACACCTGGTACGTGGTGGCATTCAATGGACACGGCCTCCCCCGGTACTCCTCCCGAACAGAGACCTTCCGTGTTGAACAGTAACCCGAGTACGGAGGCTCCCCTGAGCATTCGCCCCACAGGGACGAATCTATTTCACGGACTACCGTACGGGACGTCTCGGAAGGTATGATCCAGATGAGGGAAGGATTATGAGAGGACCTTCGTATTGAATCAAAAAATCTCCAGCGAACATTTAATTTAAAATCTTCGGTGTGACAATCCAGACGGAGTCCCTGCTCTTCCGGGAACCGGCCGCCGAAAACAGGGTGCTTCCGAAGGAAGAGGACGATCCGGAGGTGCCTCCCAGGAGAATGCTGTGCCCGTCCCGAACCCGTATCCTGGTCTGAAGTCGATCGATCACGACCCCGTTCCCGGAGGGGCGGGCAAGGACAGGGGTGATGTGCAGATCCATCGCCGGTCCCCGGTCGATAATCTCGGGCCGGATTCGCAGGGCCATTCCGGTCACCCGGAGGTGATACGTGTCGACGACGGTTCCTCCGCGGGGTCCGTAGACGTTGATCCTGATTTGCTGAGGTTCCTGACGTTGTAATTGCAGCATGGCCGAATGGCCGTTCAGGACGGTGAGCGTGCTCGAATTGAATCGCCGGGTCCGGCGTGTTTGTTCCTGGATTCGAAGCTCCGCCGAAACGTTCTTTGTGGAAATACCCACACGAAGACCGTTGTTGGGAAGAACCTTCTTACCACCCTCTACGCGAACGTTTTTGGATTGTAGTTCCCAGTTGATGGCGTGGGAATGTTGCCGAATCATCGACGTTTCCGCTCGTTCGACGTTCACTCGGACGTTCCAGAACTTCGGATTCCGGGAGGCGGACCGGGGATGATCAGCTTTTTCTCTCAGCTCTTCCGGGGTTTTGGGTCGGGAGGATTGATCCCGGGGTCCCCTTCTGGTCCTGCAGGAGAGAAACATACTGACCAGAAAAAGAAGGACCGGAATGATTGTCCGGAAGTGAGCTCGTTTCTCTCGACTGGTGATCATGGGATACCTGTTTCACAATCAAGTGTTAACTGGTCGGGTTATTTCGAGTCATCCGGGTCTTTCGGGTTCGTTTTCGGACCGGCCGGTGATTTACAGGAGGGCGGGAGAAGGATTCATGTATATACGCTCCGTACCATCAGGAGGGTCAGAAAGGCTGCGGTGTTTCTCTTAAACCTTTATTTTTTAATTCGATGAACGACCTGATCATCCGTCTGGATCCTCCTTTCCCCTCCATTTTGATCCTACCATTCCCAATTGGCTCGATCAACTGTCGACCGGGGCCACCCGCTGAGGAATCATCCCAATTCGAAGTAATTGGTGATTCCAAAGAGGAACTAAACGTTGCTTTCTGGATATCCTGGACGGGCCGGATAGGGAACGATTATCGTGGCCCAGAAGGTCAAGTTAATAAAACCCTCTGGAAAAAGTAAACTTCACCGGAATCGAAGTCGTCTCCCTGCCGGGAGTTCCCCGGATCCAGGGTTTTTTACCGCCGCTGCACGTCGTGATGGTTCCGATATTCCCGGCGCCGTGCATTGAGCTTTCGGGAATGACGGTTCACCTTCTCACGCAGTGATTCGAGCAGGTCCGTGCCTTCATACTTCTTAATGAGATTGGTGCGCTCCGCCGGGTCCTTCCGCAGGTTAAAGAGCTGTTCGAACCCCGGTTCCCGACCGGAAAAGTGCAGGTCGTCCTCCTGGTACGGATGTACTCCGTCATACATGCGAATGTATTTCCACGTTCCGCGCCGGATTCCTTCTGAAAACGGGTTATCTCGCATGGTGAACAGGCTCTCGAGGAACAAGCTCTCCCGCCCCTCCGGATCCTTTCCGTACACCAGCGGCACGAGGCTTCGCCCCGACATCGCCTCCGGGGGTTCCACGTCCGCATAGTCCAGCATTGTCACCGGGAGGTCGAGGGTGGACACGAGCTCGTCGACCGTGCGTCCGCGTTGAGAGGTCGGCAGACGCGGATCGTAGATAAAGCAGGGGATTTTAGCCGACAGCTCATACAGAAGCCCTTTGCCCCCCATGCCGTATTCCCCCATTATAAGCCCATTGTCGCTCGCAAAGATCAGAATTGTGTTATCGGCCAGCCCCCGCTTCTTCAGGGTCTCCATCAGGTTTCCGATCACCCGGTCGAGACCCGTGATGGTCTGGTAATATCGGACGTAATGTTCCCGGGCCGTTTGCTTGCTGTATGAATATGTGTATATGTGTTTTCGGCCCTCCTTCTGATCCATCATCCGACGGGGGATGTGCCGGTACGGATTCGACCCGACCGCTTTCGGGACCGGCAGGTCCGTGTCCCGATACAGCGACCCGTAGATCGGATGTCCTTGCAATTTCGGGTTTTCGTTGGCCGGACGTCGCATGTCACGCCATCCCTCATAGCCCGTGTACATGCTGGTCGTCTGGCTGCCGTGGGGCACGTTGAAACTGACGGAAAGACTGAACGGTTGGTCCGCCGGAGCTTCCGTCAGGAACCGCTGAACCGCCTCCCCCATGATCTTCGTGATGACATCGTGGTCGGCACCGTGGTAAGGGCGGGTACTCGGGGAGTCGTGATCTTTTGGAAAAAATTTCGTCCACCCGTCGTGAGCATACCAGAAATCAAATTTCGACTGCGCCTCGCCGCGGAACGTGTAATACTCGATCCCGAACTTACCAATAAATCCCGTGTAATATCCGTTTCCCCGCAGCCGGGCGGGATACGTGTCGCTCCACTGGTCCTCGGTCAACCTGTACGATGAGGAAAACCCAACTCCGTGCACCCGCTGCGACAATCCCGTAAAGACCGAGACCCGGCTTGGCGCACACACGGGTGCGGCAACGTAGGTGTTTCGAAACCGTACCCCCCGGCGAACCAGCCGGTCGACGTTCGGCGTTCGGATCACCGGGTCCCCCATCGACCGGAAGGTTCCGTCCCGCTGATCGTCGGTGAACAGGAAAATGATATTCGGTCGTTCGACGGACGTGCGCTCGGAGGTCACGCGGCAGGACACCGTGCAGGACACGAGGACGGAAATCGTCAGAAGCAGAAAAATACCTCTTCGGATCGTGAAGAACAAAGGGATATTCATGTTAGACCGGATCTGGAAAAGGGTGTTCACCTGGCTTTCCGGGGGGTATTTCCGGGGGGAACGAACTTCCAGGTTCCTTCTTTTTTCCGGAACCGAACCGTTTCCGATTCCGCCAAATGGATGATGAGGAGGTCCCCGACGCGTTTGAATTCGAGTACTTTGTCATTCGTTTTTCTATTTTTGGTTGCGGGCACGAGGACGGTGATCAACGGGGTGTCGGGGTCGGCGGTATATTTAC
>CAZSFH010000158.1:4564-6859 GCA_964606115.1 uncultured Planctomycetia bacterium
TACCGGAAATCGTGTGCCACGCGTACTCCCCGCGCTTTGCCCGTTTCTTGAACAGCCAGGAGTCCCCGAAGTCCCGTTTTGATACGCTGAGGTCCAGCTCGGGCCCGAACGTCCAGATTCGTAGATTCCTTTTCCGTCCGAGGACGACGGCATCGGCGGATTCGGTTTCGACGTTCACCTTCCGGGCGGCCTGGTATTGTGCGGTGATGGTCGCTTTTTCTGGGTCGGATTTCCCGAACGACTTTTTCTCGGGTGACCATCCGGGCCATTCGTCCTGATTGACGGATTTTTTGCCGGGTACGATGTCATCCAGTATCACCGCGGCACGGTCGCGATGCAAAACCAGAATCCGGCGCACCTGTTTTGCGGCATGACGGTAACCGATGGAAGCGTTCACCGTCATTGCGTGTCCGTTCTCGTACGTGGTCGTGTTTGTAATCCGAGCTCCCAGCTTCTTCGGGCCCTTGCCGTCGATCAGCGGCAGCGTATGTGCATCCGGTCCCCCCTGAAAATACCCCGGATCGAGCAGGAGCATCTCCCCGCCGGCGTACAGAACGAAGCTTCCGAGGTCGTTCTGTGCATGGTGGCTTATCTTTCCGCCCGATCCTTTCACCCCCATCACGAGATTGGGCATGAATTTCTTGCTGCTACGCATGACGGCCCATTCCATTTTGTTCAGAACACGGACCGTCGGGACGCCGGGAAACGATCGCTTTGCTTTTCTTTCGGGTCCCGGATCCGACTGGGTGAGCATCACCCACGGCCAGGGGGTACCGTCACCTGCGACGTGTACGTGGGGAGCGTCCATTTTTCCTGCTTTGATCCCGGCCATGTAATCCGCGAGCCACAGCAACAGATCGTTTTCCAGTCGCCGACCCAGGTCGGCACAAATGGCCATGCCGGTCAGGTACGGTTGCGTGTCGTTGAACGTCATGAACTGTCCGTCCCCGCCCAGGATCGTCTCCGCGAACCGGTACTGTTTCTTCAGGTTGGGCGCTTTTAACAGCTTGTTATTGCCCGTCGTATTATGATCGGCGTGAGCGAATCCCAGATAGAAGGACACGCCGAAGTTCCAGTAGAGCGTGCCTTCGATATAGCCTCCGTCCGGGGAAAACGTTCGTTCGGCGTATTTGAATAGTTTTTTTCGTGTCTTTTTAACGATCTCACGCGCCTCGGACGATTCTCCGTACAGCGCGAGCGCCGCCATCCCAGCGGCCCCGGCCTGGGCGGGTACCGTATTACTTGGGTTGTCATACAGCCAGCCGTCCATCTTTTTCTGATGAGCATCCATGGATCGCTCAAGATAGTTGTTCATTTTTTTCTTCTCGTTATCCGCCAGACCGGGATACAGCGCATCGTAAGCCATCGCCATCCAGCAGATCTTGAAGCCGATCCACTCACCGCTGAAATCCGTCCGGTTCCACTCCTCTTTCACCCAGTTCATGCACCTCTTTCGGTATTTTTGATCACCGATCAGAAGGTGAGCCCATAACTGCAAGCCGGGGTGATCCTTCTTTTTTTTCGCTTTCTCCCGCAGGACTTTCAGGTACCAGGATTGAGGCGGGGTTTCGAAACGTCCCCGGAGTTCTGAAAGTTCGCCGTCGCTGAAGTACAGGTAGGGATGGCTGAGCGACGGGTCCGATTCATCGTCCGCGGTTATCGGGATCGGAAGAAGGACCATAAAGAGAACGGATAAGAGGACCGGCACCCTGTTGCGGAGCCGATTGTCGTCCGGTGTGCAAACCATCATTGCCATGCCCCCCATTTCACCGTGGTTGATTGATATCGTAATCGTACGTCGCGTCCGGCGTTCTTCGCCCATTTATCGGTTCCGTCAACGAGTTTGGATTGGCCGCTGTTCAGCAGTGCAGCCGCGATCGCCGGGTGACCCGATTTTTGCAGGTGGGATGTCAGTTTTGAGATTGATTCCTGCTTTCCCAGGGCCACCAGGGCGAACGCGGCGTTGACCGCCGGCTTGCCTCCTTTCTTGAGATCAGCGTACAATACCTTGCGTGTTTGTTTCCAATCCTCGAGCAGGGCCGATCCCGTTCGGCGGGCCACCCGGAAATGAACCCGATGTGCCGTTCTGTCACCGGGTGCCCAGCCGAGGTGGTCCAGTGCTCGGGCCGCCCGCGGCCCGGCCTGCCAGTCGGTCAGGCAGGCAACCAGCGGCTCGCGTGCTTTTCTGGCACCCAGCTTTCCCAGGGCGAATGCCGACGCGCCGCGCACGGAGGAATTTGAATCATCCAGGAGATCGATCAGCATCAGAGCGGGGAATCCGAGCGGGAAGCCCTT
>CAZSFH010000159.1:0-6840 GCA_964606115.1 uncultured Planctomycetia bacterium
GACAACGGCCAGACGGACGCGATCAACAAGGGCTTCGAAATGGCCGAGGGCGAGATCATCGGGTCTGCCGTTGATAATCTCGAGCGAGCTGCGATGACGTTTGTCATACACGCAAGCCTGCGAGTTATGGGATTGGTCTGCTTTCTCGAGGTGTGTCCTCACTTCCACTTCCTCGCCATATTCAAACAGACTGTTTATCATCTACAGGCAGGCGACCGCTTTTCATGCGAGATCGGGCTCTCGCCCAAGGGATGAGTTATCCAATCTTTATTCACCTTACCATTCTGTCCCTTCCGTTCGACATTTGGGCTGTCGCCACGGTCGCCGGCCGGGGCATCAAGCCGGTCTGGGCAGTGGGAACGCTCTTCATTGTGGTCGTGCTGGTCAATCTATGCATGGGCCGTCTCAAGCTGAAGGCGACGTTAACGGGAGCCGCGCTTCTGATCTTTAATGCGATCGCGTTGCTTTCGCTGGTCAACCTGATCAACACTTCGACGTCGCACTTGGTGGACTTCGGGACCGTCTGGGTCCAACTCGCCTTTGGCACGCTCTTGTTTTTCACGGTCACGAGCCTGAATCTCTCTCGCCGTCAATTTCGAAGGGTACTCCAAGTCTGGATCGGGCTCGCGTTCGTGCTGTCGCTGTATGCGCTATACCAAGTGTTGGCTCGGCCTTTTGATTGGCCGTTCGGCTACCTGCCGCTTTTGAATCCATCGATGGATCGAGGTGGAATGGGCGGCGGAAGCTTCGGTCCGTTCGTTCGGCCATCCTCGGTCTTTGCTGAACCCAGTTTTTTCGGCAGCTACCTGATCTCGCCGTTGTTCTTGACGGCCATGTTTTGGCTTTACCGTGAGCGGGTTGGTGCGTTCCTCTATCCTCATCGTTTGGTCAGTTGGCTCGTCTTCGGAACGATCGCGTTGGCGTTCCTGTTGACGTTTTCCATGGGGGCCTACGCAGCGGTTGGCGGCGCCATCCTGGTGATGCTTTTGAACAGACGATTGCTTCGAAAGTTGGTGACCTACGGCGTTTTGCTGGCGATCGGATTTGCCCTGGTCGGATGGGCAACTGAGCCGTTGCTGGGGGCTAACTTCGCCAAGATTGCTGTGGTCCGTGGAGCGGCCCATGTTTCCAGTCTTGACAATCCGGTTGGTGGGTCCGACATCAAATCTCCGTTTGCGCGGACGTCAATTGGGAACCGCTACCAACGGGCAAAGGCTGGCTTTTCGGTCTGGACGGAACAGCCGCTTACGGGTGTTGGGCTGAACAACTTCGCCTACTACTATCCGGGAAATGTCGCTCCACGGTTGCATAGTGGGCTTGTCCAAGTCTTAGCTGAAATGGGGTTATTCGGAGCATTGGGCCTTGGTACGATCATACTCGCAGCCCTTGTGCACTTGAGGCGCGCAACAAAGTCAGTCGGCTTGTATCCGTATGACTGGGCCATACTGCTAGGGTTTTATTATTCCGTCTGGGCGTTTGCGATCAACTTGATTATCGCACGAGGATGGACATTTGAGACGTTCTGGGTGACAACGGCATTGGCAATTTTGTCGTTACACTGGATTATTGATCGTCATGCGCAAGCGGAAATAAAGGGCAGAAGGATAAGCTCAAATGCTCGTTAGCCATCGAAAGAAGTTCATCTTTATAAAGACGGAGAAGACCGCTGGAACGTCTGTCGAAGCCTACTTTGAGCCATATTGCTTGCCTGAGGAAGAATGGGCATTTTCGGGCCCACGTGATCAATATGTTGGTGAGACGGGAATCGTCGGTGCTCGGGGCAATTGGGCTCGACACCAGGAGTTCTATAGCCACATGCCTGCCCACGCGATAAAGTCCAAAGTCGGTTCAAGTGTATGGGAGAACTATTATAAATTTACGATCATCCGCAATCCTTTTGATATGATTGTCTCCTATTTTCATCATCTGGAGACCATATTTGCGAATACTCGGTTCGTCGATCTCCCGACCAGAAGAAAAGTTCATCGGTTGCTATGGGCGTTGCAAGTGCCGAATGTAGGCGAGTCAGCCGAGCGCTTTCGCACGTGGGTTCGCCGTGAGGATTGGCTCGATAGGTGGTTCAAGGGACTCTATCCGGGGTTTGTCAACAATTGTGAGAAGTACGTCATCAATGGCGATGTCTGCGTCGATGATTTCATCCAGACGGAGGACATCCATGCTGGCATTGAACGCGTATGCTCGAGCCTGGATATTCCCTATGAGCCAAGCCGACTTCCGAACTTAAAGTCTGGGAACCGCCCGACTCATCTTGACTACAAAGCGTATTACGATGAGGCTACAGCACGGATCATCGCGGATCAATATCGAAAGGAGATCGACATGTTTGATTATGAGGTCCCTTGCTGATTAGCGATGGTCTGGGTTGGAAAAGGTCAGGAAGAATACGTCAGGAAGCACTCAAATGATGGGTTCAATAAAATTTTAGTGCATTTCCCCAGACACATCATGAATGTGATCGCACACATTGCGGAAATCCTGTTTGCTCGCAAAATATTGAGTTGGTATTGATGCTAAAATTTCTTTAGTCTGCATGTATTCGTTGACAGACAGATTCTCGAGAAAATCAATCAGGTGATCCGCGTACGGCTCTCGGAAGGTCCATCCGATTTCCATTTCCTCAACATAGTGCCCCACTTGAAATCCGTGGGCTGCAAGCATTGGCACGCGGAAGTAACCGGCTTCGTAAATACGGTTAGGGAGCAACCACCTTGAATTGTGATCCTCGTCGAGGAACTCAAAGCACCAAGCGAGATCGATCCGACTGTAGATCTGTGCCAGCTCAGATACATGATCGTAAGGACCTTCATAGATGATGTTGGGGTAGGCATGCACCGCGTGCCAGAAGTCATCCTTGTCGATTTTGGTCGGGTATCCCCGGAGGTAGAAGGAGACTTGATCGGGAAGTTCATGCGCAATTGCTTTGATCATCGACCACGACTTCGAGCAACGTAGGGCACCGAAGTAGCCTACCTTCCAGGTTCCGTCTTCGCAGGGACTCCTCCGATCGGCATCCACTTGTTCTGGATGCTCGTACAGCTTGTTCTCGAGGACTTCCCAAGGCCCCTCATAGTGCTGAACCGGCTTAAAGTAATGGTCGACAAATGCCGGGGATGTCGTGATCAGCAGTTCAGTTCGCTTGAGGATACGGCGTTCCAGGAAGCGAAGGACTTTGCCAAGGATATTCTGCTTCATCATGACAGGTTGGATGTCTGCGACCTCGTATACCAAGGGGGCTTTGACACGGAACAGATAGTTCAAGCAAACAGCGATGATGGCCATGTCAAGGTTGATGGCATAAAAGCTGTCGAGTCGTTGCAGTCTCCGGCGGTGACGCAGGCAAACGGCAAGAGCACGTAAAAGGGCGAGGAGCCGGTATCCATATCGCCGATCGTGGGCATGGCCAAAGTCGATGTTCTCCCAATCCGGTTGATATGAGGAATTGTAACGGTCACGTCGGAAGGTCAACCCAATGACATGGAATCTATTATCTTGAAATGCTTTGATCCGCTTAATGGTTCGCGCATCTGTGCAGTCTGGAGAAAGGAATCCCAGGACGTGCTCACCCAACTTGCTATCCTTTCAGCTCGATCGAGTTCGGAGACCGCTCATGATGCTTGTGAACACCGCATCGGCGAATCTTTCCGGCGTATGCCGACGTGCCAATTCACTCATCTTACTGGGATTATGGAGGTTGGCAGGCCCCTGCGTCAGGCTCTCCTCGATGGCCCAGGCGATTTGGTCGGGATCGGTCGTGTCAACCGCGAGGCCCATTTCAAACTCCTTGACCATTTCGCCGACGCATCCGAAGTCTTGGGTGATCGCGGGTTTCCTCGCGCCAGCAGCCCAGAGGATGACGCCACTCGATCCGACGAACCGCTGATAGGGAGCTAGGATCACATCGCATTCTCCGATTCGGTCGACAAGCTCAGATTGCTCAAGATATCGGTTCTCTATCTGCAGGTGAATTTCCGGATTTGTCTTCCGGAGATGGTCAGCAGCCGCCAAGAACTCCTCTTCGATGCTAGCGTCCAGTTTGCCGGCGAGGACAAATCGTGTTCGGCGTTGCGACTCAGCGCTCAGACGTTCGATCGCATTGAGCAACTTGAAGATGCCCTTTCGGGGGGCCAAGGAGCCGAAGAGCAGAAAGGAGGTTCGCTTATTGGACAAACGAGGGTCTCGATCGGGCGGTTCACAAACCCGGGCACCGGGATACAGGGACGGATCCGGTAGAACCACCACCTTATTTCCATGGGTGAAATGGCGTCTTGCAAACGGAACGAAATACGAATCCAGTGAGAACATAGTCGTCAGGCATGAGTTGCGCAGAATCGCTGGATGAGTGATGTTCTTGCGAAACCTCGACAGGATCTCTTTCAGCTTCAAAAGATGGCCAAGCTCCGCATAGTGCGACATGGGTCGGAACAGCACCCCTGAGACCGTCTGTCGTCCAGGCGTTTTCAGCTGCAATGCGAGGGGGAGCTGTACATAATCAAGGTGTTGAAAATGGACGTGATCGGCATCCAGTTCCGCTAGATAACGCATCGCAGTGTACCAGATATGGAACGAACGCTTTATCACATTGGCTTGCGTACAGTTGTCGTATTCAGCTGTCTGCATCGGGACATAAGCTACTTGTGGGATCTGAGAGTTACCAGAGTGGTCGCTGTCAATCTGTATGCGATCTTCTAGATCTAGAGCTGGTGGCACAAGGAAGGTCAACCGTATATTCAGTTGCTGCCTGACCGTAAACGAAACAAGGTGCTGGATATAATCAGCCTGATGCCCGCCTAGCTCAGTTTCGACGATGAGTAAGTGCCACATGTGTATTGCTCCATACGAAATCTCATGACGCTTCGGGGGCCAACAATACCCTAGTTGTTCAAGATAGTGGTTGCATTTCGGAGTGGCAAGTAGAATGTCAATAGGGGATATCCTCCCGCCCTACTTGCTGAAAATGCAGTAGGTTCGCTGTTTAAGGGAGTTGATCAATTGAATGCATCATGCGTTGAACGACAGACTGAAGCATTATGCTAAAGCATTATTGGGAAGTCTTTGCGTATACAGGCTTTCCATGAAGCCGATCATTGTTCTTTCAACAAGGCGCAGTGGGACCACGCTCCTGCTGCGCATGCTATATTCTCAATCGGGGACAGACTTTGTGGATCAGCCGTTTGATCTGTGGAGATATCATCCGCATGCAGATCAGATCCCTATTCCACCTTATCGTCAGTACGTGAACCTCAATTCGGAAGAGAAGGATTGCTTTTTTGCTTATTATCAAAAGCTTATTGAAGGATCACATCGGCTTCGTAATCAATGGAACGTATTTGACGCTTATTATTCCCTTATAGTAGATAGATTGATAATTAAGGAGTTGAATGCCAAGATATTGACCGATGAATTCGCTCAACATGCAGATTGTGAATGCATCTATCTCATTCGACATCCTATCCCTACTGCCTTGTCCATATTGAAACGTAGCTGGGGACACACTGCTTGGGCATTTCTTGAAGATGAGTGGTTCAGTTACCAATTCTTGGACAAGGAGACAGATGGGTTCTGTCGGGACGTGTTGAACCACGGCTCTTTACTAGAAATATATGTGCTCGAATGGTGTTTAGACAACCTGTATCCGTTAGGTGTTGCACGCCAACGGGACTGGGTACCTCTAACCTATGAAGAACTAGTTCTTCGGCCATATTCCGTTTCAAGCATGTTATGCAACAGGTTCGATTTTCCAGATCCTGACCGAATGGCTGAGGCTGTAGCTCAGCCATCGAAGACATCAGTGGACAGCTCGAAGACGGCCATTAAGCGAGTTGGCCCAGCTTCGATGGTAGAAAGATGGCAGGATCAGATAAGTGAGAGTTTGAAAGTGAAGATCAATGATATACTCGATCTGTTTGAGATATCGACATACAGTGCGTTTGATGCATACCCGGTTGACGATTTCTGTCATTTCGGCGCACTCAGCGATGATGCTTCTGTTACGTAAGTCGAGGGCAACCTTGCTCTTGGCGACCTGATGCTTATGACAGACTCTGCTCTATCAATGGCATGATCGAAGTGCTCAATCCGGCGCCCCCAATTCAGTGTTGGGCCCAAGGCGCGGGCTGAAACTCGTCTCGCGCACCGAGATGACGCGGGGAGAGGGCCGTCTTATTTGCTACAGGCTTTCGTCGGCCGGTACGATATCCGCAGCACTCATGGAAAAAAAAGGTGAAGCCCTTAGTTCGAACTGCGAGCGGGCGTTTGGAGACACGATTAAGCATCCTCGCGATTTGGGGAGGCTCAATGTCAACCCGGTGGCTCAGGCGTATAAGGTAAGCGCATGCGAACTGTTTGTCAAGTACCAAGACATGAGGGAATTGTTGTGTCTCAGTTACATGTACTGAGCTGTGAGCAACAAGCCGGACTTACAGGAAGGTTTTACCGATAGCCAGCACTTCCGGCCTTTCGTATTCATTGCACGCTCATCGCCCTCGAGTTCCGCCACGATGAACACGGACACCCGTAGTGGCAGTCAGGGAACGACTCCGACAAATGAACGATATGCGACACTTCAACCAAGCTTGGTACCTGTGGAAGCGGAACAACTGGATGCTCGATCCCCGCTCCTACTTCGCGTCGTTTCCCCATGCGCCCCTCCAGCGGCCGACGTTTCTGTTGGGGGTCCAAGGTGGGGGGCTGACGCTCGTTTCGCGCATGCTCCGTCGGCACCCACAGATCGTCTCCGTAACGGGCAATTGTTACTACTGGTCCGGCGCCGACGAGATGCACACCGTCTTCGGGCCTCTACTGCCGTCGGAGCTGACCGGC
>CAZSFH010000160.1:0-1954 GCA_964606115.1 uncultured Planctomycetia bacterium
GTTACGGTAGCTGTATCTCGGTTGCCTTCACTATCCACAACGACGAGTTCGACCTCGTACTCTCCGGCAGTCTGGAACGTGTGTTCTACAGTCTCACCGCGTGCTGGCGGCGTTCCATCCCTGAACCGCCAGATGTACTCTTCGATGTCTTCGTTCGGATCCGAAGAAGACGAATCGTCGGAATCCGGCGGAGCGTCACCGGGTCCGCGGTCGGGTGAGGGAGGGGAGTGGCCGCGGTGACCGATGGCCAGTTCCGCGGCGCGGATCACGTCGTCCTCCGACGCGGAATTGCGTCCATCGAGGGCCGCAAGCGCTCGTGCTGTTTTATGAATCGTGATGTCGGCCCGCATTCCGTCGACCTGATGGGAGGCGCAGATGTCGACAATCTGATCCAGAAGGGCCTCGGACACGGTGACGCTCGTATAGAGTCCCCGAGCCTCGCGGAGACGGGCTTTGAGCTGTTCTTCTTCCTCATTCCATTGTTCCATCATCTGTTCCGGATGTTCGTCGAAGTCTGCTCGCCGTTTTACGATTTTTTTTCGTTCATCCGGATCATAGGCGGCGTCCATTTCCACGAACAACCCGAACCGGTCCAGGAGCTGGGGACGGAGTTCCCCTTCTTCCGGGTTCATGGTGCCGATCAGAATAACGTTTGCCGGGTGTTCAAACGAAATACCTTCGCGTTCGACCCGGTTTACCCCCATTGCCGCGACGTCCAGAAGAAGATCCACCAGATGGTCCCCGAGAAGATTGACTTCGTCGATGTACAGCACCCCCCGGTTGGCGCTGCCAAGGAGACCGGATTCAAACGCACGTGTCCCGCTCTCGACCGCTTTTTCGAGGTCGATGCTCCCGAGCACGCGGTCCGCCGTTGCTCCGAGAGGAAGATTGACGAAGGGGGTCTGGATCTGATCGACCGGTGGAAAATCGGACTCATTCTCCGCTCGTTCCCGGCAGTCCGAACACCATTGTTCCTCCTGGTCAGGGGGGCAGTTAAAGGAACAGTTTCGAACCGAGGAAATCGGAGGAAGGAGCCTTGCCAGGCTACGTGCGGCCGTCGATTTTGCAGTTCCACGTGCACCGGAGATAAGGACTCCCCCAATCCCCGGCTGGACCGCATTGCACAGGAGGGCGTCTTTCATCGCTTCCTGGCCGACGATAGCGGAAAACGGGTAGTACGTATTCGAATTCGAGTTCATGATGGTTTTTTCAGGTCGCTTACTCCGAAAACGGCGCGTAGGTGATGTCGAGGAGTTTGACGACTTCTTGAATGTCTTTCCGGATTTCCGCGGGCGATTGCTTCACGGACTGAATCGAACCGGGAGGTTTGATTCCTCCATCCTTTGCGAGTCGGGTAAGGACGGCGTTTGTGTGATCGCGGAGGAGTGACGGTAATTGTTCGATCTTTCGGGCTTTTTTTTCGTCCATCGACTGCAGGGAGGAGGCATTTTCAACGAGCAGTGAGTGGAGTTCGATGTGCCCCAGAAGATAGGTGTTCAACTGCAGAAGGATTGATTTTAACTGCAATTCGTTGTCGTCCGGAATACCTTCCCGACGGACGTTTTTACGGGTGAGTAAACGGAGGAGTGTTTCCACCTGGAGTAGTACGCGGGCGTCCCGCTTCAGAAAGTCGGACAGGTTTTTATAAAGCTCCACCTTCTTCTTCGATTCGGGGAGGTTCTTTTTTAGTTTTCGCAGGTCATCAAGGGTGGATTTGGCCAGAGCCCCGGTTGATTGATCCGTGGATCCGGATAGATTTTTAAGCTTTTGCGGGATGTCTTTTCCCCGTTCTTCCATGATTGCGCGTATCATACCGGCAGCGGCGTTGGGCAGGAACCGGGTGGCTTTAGCGAGGCGGTTCCAATAGGACGGATAGGGATAAGCTCGAAACTGCCGGTTCAATTGGTTGATTTGTTTCGAGCGTTTTTTGCAGGTTTGATTCAGTTTCTGAAAC
>CAZSFH010000160.1:1973-4078 GCA_964606115.1 uncultured Planctomycetia bacterium
GGAAAGCTGGTTTAAAGACGGTTGGTCCCGATCAATCTCGTCTTGAAAGGAGGTCCAGGCGGATCGAATTTCATCGATGATCGATCGGATCGTTCGGATTCGATCCCAGCGTTTCTGGCGGATCGTGGGGAGATTGCCCAGGGCGGCGAGCATGCGAAAATCCCAGAGTTTTTCGTAGATAAAATCCTGAAAAAGGCTACTGTTCGGACCGTAGGTTTCAACGGCGTACAGGGGTTTCTGGGGCATGCTCGGCGTATCTCCACGAATTTTGCAGCGGGCCAAGTAGAGCCCGTCATAATATGATTCCCGTTCGGGTTCCCGGCCGAGTTCAACGCTTATTACATTGTTTTCGGGAAATTTAACCGTTTTTTCAGTAATTTTCTTTCCGTCGAATTGAATCTGGCAGATAACGGTTGCTTCCCCGGGTAAAAAATCCTGAAACCGTTTTTTGAACGTCAGGAGAGGAGCAGGGGCTTGCGCCTGCGGTTGTTCTTCCGTTTCGCTCGTGCTCGTTCCATCGGTTTCGTTCGTTTGATTTTTGGAGGCGGTCTTCTTCTTCGATGTCTGTTCATCGAGAATGGGGGTTCGTTTTCTTTGCTTCTCGGCGGGTTGATTGTTCTCGGACGGACGTCCGCCGAAACTGGAAAACAGGTAACCGAAGACGCCCAGCAGCAGAACGACCCCGACGAGAACGGCACCGCTTGTGAGGAGTGAACGGGATCCGTCGCCGGAGGTGTAAGTCCCCTGATGATCCATCGCCGCATTAATGATGTCGGAGGCGTTTTCCGGTGTGATCAGGCCCATTTCCTTCAGTACGCTCCGGACCGGGGAAGTGGACGAGTCCCCTTCCGTCTGTTTCCTTTTGGCCTTTTCGACAATGGTCGGTATCTGGGAACGTTCGATTTTATTCTGACGGATCAGCTCCTCGAGTACATTCCGGTCCAGGGAGGTCATGACATGTTCCTCTGAGTCGGTCGAAGGACTCGAATCCCCCAGCGCTCGGTCGGTCAGGGAGGTATCGGATGAAACCGAGTCTCGCTCCAGCACCTGCGTTTCCCCATGGGAACGCGCTCCGGAAGACTCGTCCGAAGAGGATGTGCTTTCGGGGGATTCGGTGATCTTCCGGAGCTGATGGACGTCCACGGATTCCTGTTCGACCAGCAGTTCACCAGGGGGTTTATCAATGTCGTGCTTGTTCAGAATATCCCGGGCGAGATTGGCCCGCTCGTACTGCTTTTCCGAGATGATTCCGTTTTCCAGGGCCCGATCCGCGAGATCCGCCTCTTCCAGAAACGGGTGTTTGAAGTGGAGGGGAAGGATTCGATCGATCTGCTGTACGCGTTCGTCCACGTATTTCTGGAGTTTGCGGAGATCGGATTCGGAAACAATTTCCTTCTTCAACAGAAGATCGGGCAGGGAGATGAAAGCACCTCTTTCGGAAAGGGAGGATTGTATCTGGCGGACCTTCTGTAGCGTTTCCTCGTCCACCAGCCCGGCTTTCAGGAGTATTTTTCCGATCAGATCCTGCTTATCCCTGGACTCGGGCATGATGTGTTGTCAAACAAATGAACAAAATCACGGTTTTCCCGGAAGTTCTCCTTTCGTCCTTTTCGTACTCCCGATGGGTGTTGTCTTCACGGTGATATCGAAGGATCAGAAGAGCTTCGTCACTTATTGATATTAACTGACACAACGGATTAAAAACAAGTTTTTGGCCATTTCGATTGATTTGCCGAACTCGGATCGGATACAATAAGAGTTTCCTATGGAAACGTCATCCAGATCTAACAATGAGGGGCCCGGATGACAGGTGACTGGATCGTACTTCTTGCCTGTGCCCTGGGAACACTCATCATTTCATTCTTCTGTTCCCTCTGGGAAGCGGCCCTCTATGCCGTGTCACAGAGCCGGGTGGAGGTGCTGAAAAAGGCCGGGTCAAGGAGTGGCCGAAGACTGGCTAAGTTGCGGGACAATATTGACGAGCCGATCGCGGCCATTCTGGTGTTGAACACCATTTCTCACACGGGCGGTGCGGCGGGGGTCGGCGCGAAAGCGGCCGATATCGCCGTTCACTCCGGATCGTCCATTCCGGAAGGGGTCATGGT
>CAZSFH010000160.1:4088-6808 GCA_964606115.1 uncultured Planctomycetia bacterium
TATTCCCAAGACCCTCGGCGTGGTTCACGCCGATACCCTGGCTCCGATCTTTGCGTATCCGATCCAGTTGACCATCTGGGGTCTGTACCCGTTTGTCAAAATCTGTCAGCTCTTGACCAACACGATTTCCCCGGAAGGGACCCAGGGAGAGGTGACCGAGGAGGAGCTATTGACGCTCGCACAGACCAGTGCCAAAACCGGAAAGCTGCTGCAGGAAGAGGCACGCTGGGTGAAAAACGTTCTGTCGCTGGATGAGATGCATGCCTCGGACATCATGACCCCCCGAACCGTGATGTTCATCAAAGACAGTACCGAAACCATCGAAAGCCTCCGGGAAGAAGCTTCGGATTGGGTTTATTCCCGCATCCCGATCGCTCCCGATGAAAATCCGGACGAGATCGAAGGGATCGTGATACGCCGGGACGTTCTTGAGGAACTCACCGAGGGCGATACCGATAAACCGCTTTCCTCGTTAAAACGGGAGGTCCAGTTCGTACCGGAGGATGAACCACTCCACAGTCTTCTCCAGAAGTCCGTTACCTCCCGTGAGCATCTGTTCGTGGTGAAGGACCGGTATGGCGGAGTGTCCGGAATCGTAACTCTGGAGGATGTTTTTGAGGAAATTATCGGTCAGGAAATCATGGACGAAACGGATCGCCACGCGGATCTGCAGAATCTCGCTCGCCTGCTTTACAAAAGTGAAAAGCGGGCGCGCGACGAAACGGATCGTCGAAAAGCACAGAAAGAACACCGGGAACGTGCGGCGGATACGAGGGGGGATGAAGGGAGTTCGAACGCGTCTTCCCCGGTCAACGATGAAGCCGGATCCCGAGACGAGTCCGATCGGATGGCCGAATCCATCTCCACGTCCTCCGATCAGCCGGAAGAAACGGAATCCCGGGCGGATACAAAACAGATCGACGAATCCACGTAATCTCTTAGCAGCGAATCGAACCCGACCGTCATCGAGCGGGTTCATGGTTTTCCCTGGTCCAACGGCTAATTTATATCGGATCGAGACGAGTTCCATGAGTCAACAGAAGGATCAAAAATCCGATCGCCCTCTTCGATCCACCGAACGACGACACCCCGAAACCGGGGCTCTCGATCAGTGTTCCCTTCCCTCGTTCGTGGATCTGATGATCGACGAGAACCGGACCGCCGTGGAAGCGGTCTCCAGTGTGCGAAAGGAGCTCGTTACGGTGATCGAATGGACGGCGGACGCTTTTCGCTCCGGTGGCAGGTTGTTCTACGCCGGGGCGGGAACAAGCGGACGACTCGGCGTCCTGGACGCCTCGGAATGTCCTCCCACCTTTTCCACCGATCCCGAGCAGGTCCAGGGCCTCATTGCCGGGGGCCACGAGGCACTGGTTCGGTCCAGAGAGAGTCGTGAGGACCAACCCGAAGCGGGTCGGGCGGTGGTGCGCGAACGGAACGTGTCCGGTGACGATGTCCTGATTGGATTGTCCGCGAGCGGACGTACACCGTTCGTTCAAGGGACACTGTTGGAAGCAAACCGGCGAGGGGCCCGGACGGCAGCGGTGATCTGTGTAAAACCGGAAAAATGTACCTTTAACGCCGACCTGTTCCTTTCCGCCGTCACCGGACCCGAAATTCTGGCCGGATCCACCCGTCTTAAGGCCGGTACAGCGACCAAGGTGATTCTGAACACGATCTCGACCGGTGCCATGATCCGGATCGGAAAGACCTATGAAAACCTGATGGTCGACCTGCAGGTGAACAGCGAGAAGCTACAGGAGCGAGGACTCCGGATTCTCCGCGACGTTACCGGACTGGATCGTGAGCCGGCACGGGAGACGCTCAGGGCCGCGGAGGGAGACGTCAAAGTGGCGATCGTCATGGAGCTCGAACAGATCGACCGGAAGCAGGCGGAACATCGGCTCCGGGAGGCGAACGGACATCTTCGAACGGTGATACAGGGAACGGGAAGGTGCAAAAATAACGAAGGGTGAGAATGTATTGTTTGCTGGTTTTGGAGGATGCTTCTCGGTGTGTTCGATTCCGTGTTCTATATGCATCGAAACATGGGAGAAACCGGAGCCGTCAAAAGAGGAGAATGTGAATGTGTGGATGAACACTTCGCCTGAAACGAAAATCGAATTCGAGCACGATCGACCATTCAACCGGTGTGCAGAGTCCATTTAAAAACCTCCGACCGTGACTCGTATCAACCTTTCGTTCAGACATAAACGTTCGAACGGAATCTCACCATGAGCGACGGATCAAATCGGGATAAGCACCATTGCATCGGTTTGATGTCGGGAACCTCCGGTGATGGAATTGATGCTGCGCTCTGTACGTTTACCGGGGAGGGTGTTTCGATGTCCTATGAGCTGATTTCATCGCTCACGACGTCGTACCCGGAGAGGATTAGCCGTTGTTTGCACACCGGCACTGAGCGTTCCGCCGAGGAACTATCGACTCTGAATGTTCGGCTGGGACAACGAATGGCTGAGGCGGTTATCCAGTTGCTGGAGGAGACGGAGATTCGACCAAAGCAGGTTCGAGCCATTGGGTCACACGGCCACACGGTTTACCATGACCCGAACGAAGAGCCGCCGTCCACATTTCAGGTCGGCGAGGAAGCGGTGATCGCGGAGGAAACGGGGATCCCGGTGATCGGGGATTTTCGGACCGCGGACGTGGCCGCCGGGGGCGAAGGGGCTCCGCTCATTCCAATGGCGGACGCTCTGCTGTGG
>CAZSFH010000161.1:0-6688 GCA_964606115.1 uncultured Planctomycetia bacterium
TTCCTCTACCGATTCGAGTCCTGGCGTGCGAATGTGGGATACAGTCAGACGTTCCTCAGCCGGCAGTTCGAGGAACAGGAGGATCCACATTCGTTCGGGGCTTATCTGTTTTCGGTTTCGGCGGATTTTTGAAACGCGTGAGAAGCGTGAGAGGCGTGAGAATCGTGAGAAGCGTAAAAAAACGCAAGATTCTTGAGAGGCGTGGGACTCGTTTTCAAGCATGAGCGTGTGCGATAGACCTCTCACGGATCGAGAGGAATACGACACGCTGAATTGAGGAACAATTCTGGATAATCATTTTTTCAGGATTCGTCGTTATCGGCTCCTTTCTTCGGTTTCGAACTCCATCGGCCGGCGATTCTTGACGATAAAAATAGTAAACCGCAGGTCGAAAGGATGATTCCGCTGTACAAAATATACTGATCCAGGTGATCTTGTGTTTGATCCGTCACGATTTCACTATACGCAATTAGCGCCACGACAATGATGCCTGTGATTGAGACGATGACCATGCAAATTCTCTGGATAGTCTCAAAGACATTTTTTGACGGCACGATCAACGAGGAGCATGAAGCATCCGACCACGAAGATATCAATCCTGTGACGCTCCAAAATAACACCACGATCGCTCCTAGGAGGCTGCCCTTTTCAGATCGGGTCGTTTTCATCGTTAAGAAAATCATGATCACCAGGAGAACCAATAACACGGGAAATAAGATAAAAAGGAAGGGCCCGATCTGCAAGCCGTGTCAGGAATCCCGGATCATCGTCGCCATGGGCACGCTCACTGTTCCTCTTTCCTGCAGGGACTTATATTCGGATCGTATCAGGTCATTTTGATGGCATCGAAGACTTTGACGTCCGTCCAGTACTGCTGACAATCCTCCACGAACTCCAAATGGGTGGGATGGTTCTGGTAGGCCTCCTGGTCCTGCTCGTTCTTAAATTTCAGGATCAGGTTGTACTCGTAACTGTTATCCACCACGTCCCGGTCGGTGCCGGCCGGCTTGCCGATAAACCCCTCCTGGACGAGGTCGATTTCCGTGAGGGTTTCGAGGCCGTCCTCAAATGTTTCTCGCTCATCTTCGCTCAGGTCGTCCGCCCAGAAATACACGTTATGTACGAACATGGGTCTGGCTCCTTTCTCTATCGTGATTTATGAACAATCGAATCGAATTGATCTCAAAAAAACTTCCGATGACCATTCGTCGTGTCCTTGAGGGTTCCATTGTTGAATGGAACTATTCCGGGGGTTTAGCGTGACAGTGCGAGAAATCCGTTCAGGGTTCTCCTCCATGTTTCTCCATCTTTACGCCCTTACTCGTTTTCGTCGTTCTCACCGATCTTGTCGGTGGTAAGAAGTTCGTTCATTTTCTGGATGGAAGTGGTGGGGAGTTTGCAGCTGTAATTCTGACAGACGTACGCGGTGGCTTGTCCATTTTGCGGTTTCTGACGGCGCGTGTACTTTGCCAGTTCGGTGATTTTCGGGGCGTCCCCCGGAGGGCGCTGGACCACCACTTTCCTCGGGACGTATAGACTCCAGAGGGCCTTCAGCATGTTCCGGGTATCCCTGGCTTCCGGGTCTCCGGCGATGACGATCTCGAAGGACGGCCCCACGATCAGGTCCATGGCGGTCATCATCATGGTCACCGATGTGGGCCGGCTGTCGACACGGTCCGAAAACGCGGTTCCGATGCTCCGGGCGATTTCCTGATACTTGGTCTTCGCGGTAATCCGTCCGATGCGGTAAAAGTTCCACATCGCGACGGAATTGGACGAGGGCCGGGCTCCGTCCCGCACCTGCTTCTGTCGGCTCATCGGCGTGTCCTCGAAATCGGCGGAGAAATAAAAACCGCTGTTTTCCTTATCCCAGAAATGTTCGACAAACGAACGGGAGAGATCAATGGCCTCCTGAAGCCATTTCGGATCAAAGGTGGACTGGTACAGTTCGACGAGGCCCCAGATCAAATAGGCATAATCGGTCGCTTTTCCGGTGATCTCCGCGGATCCGTTCCGATACCGGTGGAGTAGACGACCGTTCTCTTTTTTCATGTGATCCAGGAGAAAACGCGCCGCCGTCCGGGCGCGTTTCAGGTATGCATCGCGGTTCAACACACGACCCGCTTTTGCCAGCGCGGCAATCATCATGCCGTTCCAATCGGTAAGGACCTTGTCGTCAACCTCCATCTGCGACTGTTTTTCGCGGTACGTGTACATTTTCTTTCGGGCGACCTCCAGGTGGTTCCGGAGTTTGTTGACGGACATATCGTGTTTCTTCGCAAGTTCCTCGTTGGTTTTCGTTCGGTGAAGAACGTTTTTGCCGGTCTTTTCTCCGGTCGACTCCTTTTCGTAATTCCCTTTTTCCTTCATGTTGTACACGTTAATGACCAGCGAGGCGCGTTCGTCGGACAGTACGTCTCGTACCTCGTCCGTGGACCAGATGTACTCCGCTCCCTCCTCGCCGTCGGCCCCGGAGGTGAGTCCGGAGGCATATACACCGTCTTTCGTTTCCAAATCCCGCTCGACAAACTGGATGGTTTCCTCAGCCGTCCGTGCGTACAGCTTGTTGCCGGTCGCCTGGTAGGCTTCGGCGTATGCGTACGTGAGCATTGCCTGGTCGTACAGCATTTTTTCGAAGTGCGGAAGCTTCCACGCCGGATCGGTGGAGTAGCGGTGAAAGCCGAATCCAATGTGATCATACATTCCCCCGCGTCGCATGGCGTTCAGGGTTTCCGTGGCCATGGTTCGCGCCTTGGACCGATCCGTTCGTTTCCAGTAGCGCAGGAGAAAAAGAATGTTGTGGGGAGAGGGAAACTTTTGTCCTGATCCAAATCCGGCATGTTCCTGGTCGTATTTTGAAGTCAGAACGTCGTAGGTTTTATCCAGTTTCTTTTCGACGGCCCGTTCGTCGCTGTCTCCACCTCCCGAACGATTCATCATGCGGGAAATCTTCTTAGCGGATTTGATCAACCGTTTTCGTTTTTCTGAATCTTCCCAGAGGGTCCCGAGCCGTTTGATAAGTTGTTTCATTCGCCCGGGTGGAATGTAGGTGGCGATGTAAAACGGTTTTCGGTCGGGCGTCATAAAGACGCTCAGCGGCCATCCGCCCCCTCGTCCCATGCGATGGGCTGCGGTCATGTACGTATGATCCACGGCCGGCCGCTGTTCTCGGTCGACCTTGATGTTCACGAAGGTTTCATTCAGTTGTTCGGCAATCGCCTCGTTCATAAATACCTTCTTTTCCATGACGTGACACCAATGACAGGTGTAATAGCCGATGGACAGAAAGATCGGTTTGTCCTCGTTCTTCGCCTTGTTGAACGCTGCATCGCCCCAGGCGTACCAATCGACGGGGTTGTCGGCATGCATCCGCAGGTAGGGACTTGTGGCCTCCCCGAGACGGTTTTGGGTCGCTTGATCAGGACCGCTTTTGTCCTCGCCCTGCTTCTGCTTTTCGGAGTCCTCGTTCTCCGTTTGTTTTGGGGCGTCGCCCTCCGGAGACGTTTTTTCCTGTCCCCGGACGATCATGACCGAGACAAGGCCGATAAACAAAAGAATCAGGCTTGTCGTTCGAAGAAGGCGACGGACGACCAAGTGGTGACTGTTCATGAAATGAATTCCGTGTCGGATGTCTGGATTCCCTCGGAGTTCCATCTTGTATCGTGGAGGAAGCCCCTCCTTTTTTCAACTGAGCTTCCTTGAGATTGAAAGACGAAACGAATGTATAGAGTAAATAAATTTTAATTTCTGTCAGCTCGAATCGATTTTTCCGGATTCCTGGTATCGTGGACAATTCTTTCGGGAGAAGGATAAAGATCGCAATGGAATCAGGGATTACTGGACGGCCGACGTCCGGGGGTCGTACGTGATCAGAACCAAGGACGGGAAGCGCATCGACGCGGTGGAAGAAGGGTTTAATAAACCCTCAAACGGAGAACCCAATTGCACTCTACAGACGAAGTGAGGGTTTTCAGCAATGTCCCCGGATTGGTGTGTCAAACAGACGGCGCGTTTTTTTATAATACGGGTAGAACAGCTTTGAGATCATAACGGGAAGCAACCGGCTGTCACTTTTTTCTGAAGAATATATCACATTGATGATGCTGATGATTTCATCCGTCCCCTCCAATCGAACTTTTTTCCTTACACGTTGAAACCATGAGCGATCACTTTGAGCATTATGACGCGGCCATTATAGGCACCGGCCAATCCGGAAAGCCACTGGCCTTTGAACTCGCCTCCGAAGGTCTTGAGACCGCGGTCATTGAGCGTGATGAGATCGGCGGTTCCTGTATCAATTACGGATGTACGCCGACGAAGACAATGGTGGCGAGCGGAAAGGTTGCATACCTGTCCGGTCGATCGGAGGAATTCGGCGTCCGGACCGGAGACATCGACCTGGACATGGAGACCGTCGTGTCCCGCAAAGATCATGTGGTGGACATGTTTCGTTCGGGCTCCGAGCGGTCGCTGAAAAAGAAGGAGAACATCGAACTGATTCGCGGCCACGCGCGATTTACGGACGATAAGACGCTTGAGATCGACACCGAATCCGGAGACGGACGAGAACTTACCGCTGATCAAATCTTTATCAATACCGGCCTGAAACCGCGGATCCCCGACCTCTCGGGTATTGAGGACGTTCCCTACCTCACGTCCACCACGATCCTGGAGCTTCAAGCCGTGCCCGAACACCTGCTGGTGATTGGTGGTGGATACATTGGACTTGAGTTTGGTCAGATGTTCCGGCGATTCGGCAGCGAGGTCACGATCTTTCAGCGTAAGGATCAACTCGTTCCCCGGGAGGACAGGGACATTGCGGAGAAAATTCGGGAGATCCTGGAGGAGGACGGAATCCGGGTTCGAACGGACACAGAGCCGGAAAAGGTTCGAACCAAGGAGGAGGGGATTGCGTTGACGTTCACGGAGAACCAGACGCGACGTGCCGTGTCCGGCAGTCATCTTTTGCTTGCGGCGGGCCGAGTACCCGCCACGGATCAGCTTGGTCTGGAGCAGACGTCCGTTGAAACGAACGATCGCGGATTCATCCAGGTGAATGAACGGCTGAAAACGGCCGGGGAGAACATCTACGCCCTGGGAGACGTCAAGGGCGGACCGGCATTCACTCATATCTCGTACGACGACTACCGGGTGATCCGGGAGAACCTGTTTGGCGACGGAGCCACAATCGACGGGCGGATGGTACCCTATACCCTGTTCATCGACCCCGAACTCGGACGAATTGGACTGAACGAAACCCTTGCCCGCAAACGGAATCAACCCTACCGGAAGGCGGAAATGCCGATGACCCGTGTGGCCCGGGCGCTTGAACGAAGTGAGACACGGGGAAAAATGAAAGTGCTCGTCGGTGAAGACACCGATCAGATTCTCGGTGCCTCCGTTCTCGGGATCGAAGGGGGGGAAATCGCCTCCATGATCCAGATCGCCATGATGGGAGATCTTCCATATACCGCCCTTCGGGACGGGATTTTCTCCCACCCCACCCTCGCGGAATCGCTCAACAACCTGTTTTCGTCCCTGTAAAACCACGGGGAGAGTGGGAATAACGCCCTGCAGCGTTGAACCTATTTCATACCGGTCATAAATCCGGAGGATCAGGATTCCAGCAGTGCTCGAATTTTGCGAATGGCCGAGATGCCGGGTGTGTTGATGTCCCGTTCCCAGTTGGAAACCGTTCCCGCCGAGACGTCCAATTTGTCGGCAAACTCACTCTGGGAAAGTTCCAGTTCCTCGCGAAGCTCCCGCAGGTGCTCCCCGGAATACTGGCCGGTGGACTCAGCCAGATTGCGATGAATCCGATCTTCACTCATTTCCTGCAGCTCACGAATTCGCTCCAGTTGATCCGATCCGGGTGTGGTTTCGCCCTGTTCCCAGTTGTAGACCGTCGTTTCCGAGACGTCCAGCAAACCGGCCAGCTGGCTCCGGGTCAGGTCATGCGTTTCCCGCAGGTTCCGAAGATGATCCGGATCAAACCGGGCCGCTTCGTCCTCG
Source organism: uncultured Planctomycetia bacterium (assembly GCA_964606115.1). Lineage (GTDB taxonomy): Bacteria > Planctomycetota > MHYJ01 > CAYXQY01 > CAYXQY01 > CAYXQY01. The sequence goes on from CAZSFH010000161.1 coordinate 6,013, forward strand.
CGCCCCAGGATTTCGTCGACTTCATCCTTTGACATCTCCCGGAGCGTGACAATTCGAGCCTTGTTCTTCGAGCGGGGTCGTGTGTCCCCGGTCTCCCAGCTTGTTATCGATCCCAGCGACACGTCCAGCAGTTCGGAGAGTTCCTCCTCGGTAAGTTCAAATCGATCACGAATGCTTTTGATAGTACGGGACGTCACCCGCGCCTGTTCCGTTTTCTCTTCATCAGCGGGGGGCACGTCCATCTCCTGATGGTGAGCTTCCATCAGGACGTCCACCTTTTCCTCGAGATCTTCCACCGCCTTGCGGAGATCACGCAAATTTCGCTTTAACTCCCGTACACGTTTCGGGGTATCATCAATGATGTCCCGCGCTTCCCGCCGACTGTGATACTGGATAAAATCTCTTAGTGCATCTTCAACTTTTCCCATCGTTTTGCTTCCCTTAAATTAAAAGCAACGCTCCTTTTATATTGATTTCTTCAGTATATCTTTTGTACTGATGTGTTTCAATTTTTGTGAAACAAAAAAAGAATTGTTTTTATCTCTGAAGGATCGCTCGAATAAGGTTTACCTGTAATCAAATGTCGGGTTTCTCGGTTAAAAGCATTTTGTTACAATATTATATAATTAGACCCGGTCTGAAAAGGTGCCGTGCACTCAGTGATCCCTCAGCGGGC
>CAZSFH010000162.1:0-6600 GCA_964606115.1 uncultured Planctomycetia bacterium
CGCACCGCCCGCGGCAGCAGCCGCCACCAACTCCGTGATCGACCGCTCCTCCCGGCGTCCTCTGGATCCATTCCGGTGATAGCTCAGCGCGATAAGGTATCAAGCCGTCGGTCCTCGTACCCGTCGAGAATCCGAAAGCAGGGTTGAGGACATTCATGCGAACCCCCAGGCGCTTTTCGACGAGGAGCCGGACGAACTCCTTCTCGGTACTCCGTTTTTATGAGGTGCCGTGGTTGGGTGTTTGTCTCCGCGAGTCTGGATTTCATAGATCAATAGCAAATTAGTTATAAGGTTAAAATTTAAGGATAGCCTTTGAGTACGGTGCACGCAATGGGTCTGCCTGACCGCATATTTGCATTGGGGGGCGCTGGGAAGGAAATCACGTTAACGCTTCTGGAGCAGGATTGGGTTTTAGAGGAAGTTCTAAAGCCCAGACCCAATCCGGAGTCTCTGACAGTGACGTTTTTGGATTCAGCAGGAGGGGAAGAAAATACTGACAAACGGAGGGTCGAAAGTATCCGGACAAAGATTAATGAACTTGAGAATGAGCTAAGGGACTCTGAAGCCGGTCGAACCGGAGATATCGATATCGACTACAAACTAATCACTGAAAATATCCAACTCAGTAGCGCTAATGATCTGCTAGGTGAACAGACGGTTTCGTACATTACTGAAGGGAACGGTATGGATAAAGACGACTGGTGGCTCAAGGAGGATCATATTAATGAAAATCTAGATTTCGCTCGAGGAGTGGTGCGGAAACGCGGACTAGGTAAAGCCCTATATTTCAAGTCGTACGCCGAGGACGATGAACTATCAAGTGTAATCGATTTACCGGAAAAGGGCAAAGTGGCAATGATTGTCGGTCTCGGAGGGGGCACCGGGTCCGGGATCATGGTTAACATTGCAGATCATATCCGAGAAACAATGCCAACAGCGGAAATTACGGTATTTGGTGTCCTACCAAATCATATCGAAGGTATTGGTGAGAATGCGAATGCCTACGCCGCTTTGTCGGAACTTGAATACATCAATCTAACCGACCGCGATTTGTTCAAGGACTTCGTGATTCTCCCCTTAGATGCTACTGGTTTCGGAGGCAAGACCGGCCAACGCATCCGGTCAAAGGAGCAATTGGATGAGTTTGATGAAGCCGTGGCATATCTCTTTTTGTCGTATTACCATACCGACGAAGCCGGACTCGAAGATCCGTTCAGAAGTTCTCCTTCTTATGCGCCATTCATCATCGGTATACCGCAGATTTTGCGATACAATGTCGAAGCGTTGAATGAATCTCGGGCTTCCATTCAAGATATATTTGAAAAGAAACAAGAAGTATTGGAATCAGAAGAGGAAATTTACGGTAAAATTAGCAGATATTTTGACCGCGTTTTTGATAAACTCGAAAAGGGTGAATTGAGTGAACAAGATAAAACCAAGTTGCAAGAACGAGTTGAGGAAATCGAATCCTTGCTCAATCTTGATTTACTCGAAGAACTTGATTACAAATCTCGAGCAATCTTTATTGAGATCTTTAACGAGGCTAAGGAAGAGAGTGAGTCCATCGAAGAGACCATTGATTTGCTTGATGCACAAGTACGGGCGGTCGACACCTCCGCTTCGGATGAAGGACGGTTCAGAGGGGCTTTAGATGAAATGCTTCCGGGCATCTTCGAGCGGGAACTGAAGGCGCTTGCGAATCGGAAGAAATTATTGCGCCAAAAGAAGTCGATCCCCGATAATACGGTCTTGGATACACTCCAGTACCTGTTATCGCCAGCCACCGATGACCTGCCTGGAATGAAGCTCCAGCGTCTTGAGGGGAAGCTTGAGGATGCCTCCGAAAGGCGAGAGCGCTTGCATTCTGAGCTAATGGATGTTGAATCAGAACTCGAAGAGAAGTTAGATGAACAGCAACGCCATGTCCAAGAGCAGGCCGATTCATTCAACAGAGCTATCCGGAATTTAATGAATCAATTACATGAATTTGAGGATTTGTCTATCCATTCTAACTTACAGGATCTAGAGGCCCGCTTGAATCAATTCAATGATAACATCATCAATGCCGAAAATGCTGAAACACTTGACAATATTTCGCAGACGCCGATTACGAAGATCCTGGATCAACTGGAATCCGAATTTGAAACGGTTGGTATTTCGATTGAAGATGACCGTACTCGAATCGAGAGTTCTTTACAAGAGTTGAAACGAGCCAAAGCGGCTTTGATAGAAATGAACCAAGAGGAGAAGTGGTGGGAGCGGTTGCTTGGACCATTTGCTAGCGGCACCCAACAACGTACTGAAGAGGCTCATAAGGAGTATCGTATGGTCAAATCTCAGCTTGACGATAAAGACGTTTTCAACTTAGGGGCTCCCAGCACGACGTTTTCATCCGAGGTGGCGTTCAATAAATCGCGTCTAGAAACTGAATATCAATCTCGGCAGAATGATGTTCAAGGGGAAATCGTTGAAACGTTCAAGGACTATTTAGATTCGCCAACTAAAGAAGAGATAAACCGCATAAGGGATGAATTGGAGCGCGGTGCAGAAGTGGACACTATACTCGAAATACTCGAGGAGGCACTCAAACGGGAGATTGAGGGTGCTGAGGAGATCCGCAAACAAAAGCAGGAAATCGAAAAGGACCTGGCGGAAGTGGATCATAAATTAGAACTGTTTGATTCGACGTTGAAGATATTTGAGAATTTGAAAGAAGCGACTACGAAGTACACTGAGCAGCTAGAGGAATTCAATGACCGACTTAATGAGTATCGTGAAGATACGTCTGGCACAGTAGCATTCGAAACCGATGATTATGCACATATCAAAAGTATTCAGCCAAAAGATACGTTCCGTGCCACCGGGGAAACCAGTTTGATAGAGAGTGATCTGTTCGGTAGTAATGAAGAAGTCCAAAGGCTACAATCAAATTTAGAGGAGTTAGCCAAAAATGCAAGAAAGCAACAATATACTGGTATTCAGAAACGTAAATTCAGCGAAGGACGCAGACGTTATGAGGAAATCAAGGTTCGCGTAGGGTTGTCAAGTCCAGCAATACATGATATTGATCCAGAACTAATTGATTTCAAATCCGTGTTTTCAGAGGCATTTGATCTCGGAGCCAGCGGAAAGCAGATCGAAAACCCATACACCGATTGGCAAGGTGATTTTGGTAGCGATTGGGACATTGGTGTCAGTGTATTCATCGGAGGGATATTCTTGGATAACATTCGCAAATTCGTACAAGCAGACGGTTATCGATCCAGTTATGAGCGTAAGGAGGGTGAATTAGGATCAGATATTATCATACATCACAGTTTTGGATTGGAAGACGGCCAATACATCAGAAGGAGAAAAATTTTGAATCTGGAAGATGAAGATGATGTCGGATTCTATCTTAGAGACAGCGATTCGGATATCATCGAGGAACTACTATCGGAAAATATCGAGGTCGCGACGTTTGGGTCTCATAGCCCCTTAGAAACGACAGAAAATAATTGAGATTAAGAATTACATTGATTATATAAAATAGACAATAAAGTTGAGATATGAATAGTCAACTTCGAGATCTGCACTCGGCTAACCGTGAAAAAGTCGAATTCGCTGTATATGCACTTGCAGTTGCTATCTCTTCCGTAGGAGTTGCGGATATGCTGGCGAGAGGATGGGTGTCGGGTCATATATCTAAAATCGTATTTAAACGCATTCCGCAACTCTATCTCGGTCTTGATTTCCCCGCAGTAACGGCGTTGATTTTCGGATTTTATCTCGGGTTATTAGTATTACTAGTTGTCGATGTAAAGAAGCGATGGCAAGGAATTCTCTTAAGTGTGGGAACTATAATAGGTATTGTGCTCCTCCGGAGTCAAAATTTATTCATATTCAATATCATTACCAATATCCATTGGTTATTGATCGGCAGTGTAGTTGGTATAGGGATTGGTGGTGGTACCCGCCTGACCGAGATACAGTCTCCACAACCCCTCGAATTTCGCCGAGCCTCCCGAATCATGTTGGTAGTTCTACTCGTAGTTTCAATAGGGGGCTGGCTTGAATTTCACATTTCATATCCATCTATTTTCTTTGTCGAAAACTCGCAAATTTTCTTGGACATGAATGTGATTCCCGAATTTAATTTCCGCATTGAAAGTATATGGGTCGATTCACTATCAATGGCAATTTTCGTTGCAGCAGTTTACAAATTCGTTCAATATGACGCTGAGAGATCCTTTCTTATTCTTGGGCCAAGTGAGTCGGGAAAAACGCTATTTGTTTTGGGGGCCTATCTTGACGCTCTAACCGGTTCATTCGATGATGACAATGGGTTGGAAACTCCGATGATGCCGACGAATGAATTGATGGAAATGGTAGACTTACTCGATAGGCAAGAGGACCCATGGATCGTGAATCCAACAGAAGCTGGGGAGGTCAATGAGCTGGCATTCCGATACGTTCAAGGCCGTATCTTTCCCCTGAATGTTTATATACGCTGTATGGATTACGCGGGAGAATACCTCTATGACATACCCGATTATATCTCAGGGTTTGCCGATTATGAAGATCACCCGAGTCCAGCAATTATCCAAGCACTGGTTGAGCAGGTCGAAAATTCAGACACACTCATTCTACTTATTGACGTCGAGCGATATCTTGATGAGTCTAGTTCACTGGATATGGCCAGTTACTTCGACATAATTCAGGCAGTGCCGGGTGATAAGGAGATTATTATAGCCGCGACAAAATGCGACCTTCTCGCGGATCGGTTCCGTGAAGAACGTGGCTTGGAACCATATCGATACTTCGATGATTTCATCGAATACGTCAATGATGAGTTGATGCAGAGCGAGCAGATACGTGCGCTCGTTCGGGAAACTGCCGGCTCGACGATTTACCCAGTCTATTATCAAACAACTGTGGACGACGAGACCGGTCGACGGGTTCCGATGAGAGACGAATCAGGGTCGGTAATGGTAGTCGGGTTCAATGAGCTACGAGAAAAACTAGCCTGATCACCAATGCAAGAACTCAAAATTTACACGTCAGAGGGACGACGGTTTGACGTAGAAGCAAGGGACGGAGAAACCAAGAATCTCATCTCGAGGTTATTCCTCGGAAACGTCCGACTCGCGATCGATTTTAACAGACGGTCCACTACTGCATGGGTGTTTTTCTGGGCCCGCCAAGATAGATCAAGTCGTTCTAACCAATTTTATGCCGAATATAAGACTGATAAAGACACTGATTTCTTTGCAAACCTGAAACAAGCCGTCGTCCAACGCGTCGAAAACGAGCTCGGGATGCATCTTGATACTTCTAAAGAGGCTGTTCAGGTATTCAATCAGTTAGATCGGCCAATTCGAGACTTCAGAGAATCCACTACCGCCGACTTTATCAGCGATTTCATTAACGAAAATCAACCCCTTGACTTCGGAACAAACGATTATCGGAAAGCTTTGGCAATCACCAAGATGTTCTATCTACAGAAAAGCAGCGGTCAATTGGCGATCTGTGATAACGGTCGGTTTGATAGTATAGCGAACTATGATTTGATTATCGAATATGATTCGAAATTTGATGATATTCAGGCCATAGGTGAGACCAAAGAGCTTGAAAAAGAGAAACGTGAAGAACTCCGCGATAGGCAAATAACTGATAGTTTGGACAAAATCGAATCAGAGGTTAGGACGCTCCGCGACGAAGTGGGGTTGTCTCAATCTGAAATCAGAAATCGGCTAAGCAATCGGCTGCCTGGAATCGTTCAACAATCGCAAGGTCAGTCAGAGCAATCAGAACATGTTTCATCTCAGTACTCAGATAGCGGCTCCACATCACAGTATTCGAGTACAGATTCAACGTCAAAGTACTCTAGTAGTGATTCTCCATTATCTGCCTCTGGTCGCTCCCGATCGTCGATAGGCATCTCTCTGCCGAATTTAAATTATTCCGGAATCGGGGCAATTCTAGGAATAGTGCTATTATTATCAGTGATTATATTCATTTCCGGTCTGGCTCCCATGGCTGCGATATTACCAGGCGATAACGGACCCTCTACACCGGCAATTAACGAATCTACTAATAACACGACGGAGCCCTCTCAGTTGAATATCCATCAACCTATCAATAATACTATAATCAACGATGCCATATTTTATATCAATGGTTCTACACCACATGATGAGCTGTATATTAATATTCAAGATACTGAGGAGAACGTTACTTCGGGCTGGGGATATTATTCGACGGATGATGTTGAAGGAGATCGGCGAGAATTCAATCTGACAGTCGGCGATGGCCCGCAGGTGGACATCACACTGAAAACATCGAGTTCCTACCGTATTGACATTGCCCCCATTACTGCAAGGGATGATGAGGGGGACCCAGTCAGAGGCGGAATGATTCGGATATGGATTGAATACCGGTTCCCCGATAACGGATGAGCAAGAGGATTATGATAAATTCTGATGAATAGAGAAGGCTAGAAATATCGTGCAGCCTCAGTATTTCGACACCTTCCAATATTCAGTACTTCACAAAGGCCATCGGTACCATCGACAATGATCGGATTGTCAGACGGTCAGCTGACTGACCTTTAGCAGGAAA
>CAZSFH010000163.1:0-6304 GCA_964606115.1 uncultured Planctomycetia bacterium
GATGACGGAATCCCGTCGTACTCATATGCTGACGGTGGCCGGTTTTCAGAAGGTCAACGGAGTCCGGATCCCGAAAACGGTTCGGGTGAAGTCCCCGTGGTTCCGCGAGCCGTACCCGTATACACTGCAGTATTCCATGTCGTCGAACCGTCCGGTGGAAGCGGGGGTTTCGAAGCCAAATTGGGTTGATGATCCGGGACTGCCGGACGTTTCAAAGGTCAACACGTACAGCATACACCAGGAACTCCAGGGAGGAGACCTGGAAGCGGATTTTTATGAGGATTTAATGCAGGGGGCCATTCGATATCGGTATCTCCTGGGACGTTCTCATTTTCACCAGCGTCCCTTTAAGAAATCGGTGGAGAGGGCCAGTAATCGTCACCCGGATTCCCATCTGTTGAAAGCCTTCCGGGACGCCGTGTATTCCCGGATACGCAGAACGGAAAAGGGGGAGCGGTTCGTGACGTCGTTTCCGGAGATCAAGAAGAAGGTTCTCCATCCGTATATGAATTACGCAGCGGCGTATCGGGCCATGCTTGCGGGAAAGTTTCAGGAGGTGGGGGAGTTTCTGGAACCGGTGCGGGAGCTGTTTCCGTACGGACGGGCCCGGCAGCGTCTGAAGTTTTTTATTCAGGCGGATCAGGCCCAGTCCCGGCGGGCGTTCCGGCGTCTTCTAAAACGTCATTTCGTGGATACCTCGCCGGCGCACCACCTGGGACGGGTGGATCTCATTCTGGATCTTCTGAACAAGAAGGAAGGGTGGGAGGGGGTTGCAATTGAGCTTGAAAAACAGTCTCCGTCACCGCTTCTCCAGCTGCTTCTCGGCCGCTATTTTCAGAGCATCAAGCGTTACCGGAAAGCCGGGGACTATTTTCGGAAGGTGGCTGAAGAACCGTATCTTAAGAACCAGGTGCTTCAATACGTGATGGATGTTGGGTTTCGCTCACCGGATCTCGTCGAGAAGTTTGAGGATCGCATTACTCACGTCTGGATCCTGATTCGCCGCGCCCGGATGTATATCAAGAATGAACGCACGAAACAGGCCGTGAAACTGATCCGGCGGGTGGTACGTCTCCTGAAGCGTCGGGACCGTGAGATTCTTGTTGACACGGCCTCCAAGCCTTTTCGTCAGAAACGACAGCAGGTGGATCTGGTTCGGGTGGCTCGCCATCTGCATCAAGAGGGGGAGGTTTCGCTTGCCCGTTCGTTGATGAAACAAATTATGGTTGTGTACGCGATGCCGTGGTCGAACAAGCGGTACGTGAAGGCGTCGCAGGAGGTGTTTGGCGGCTCCCCGGAGGACCTGTATGAAATCACAAAGATGTTCATCGGGTTCGATCAGCGGGACGGCGCAAAAAAATTAATGACGCCGGAAGCGTTTGGAAACGAGCTGATGAAGGTTGTGAACGGAAAGAAGCCGGGGTTTTTCGATTATCTCGCCCTCGCCAAAACCATGACCCATCAGTATATCGAAGATCGTTCGATCGTTGAACGGGGCGTGACCCTTCTTGAGAAACACCACGAACGGTATTCGGATCAGGATCATTACCCGCATCTTCTCAATGGCCTGGGGGACGGTTACGTTCAGCTGGGAAAACCCGAACGCGCGGCGGAGTGGTACAGGCGGACCCTGGAAACTATTCTTTCCACCCGCCATCCTCGTTACTATGAAACCCTGTTTGGATCCGTGTCCTGGAAGACGGTCTGGGAAGCACATCAGGGAAAAATCGGCTCTCTAACGTTCGAAATGCCGGTCGTCGTCAAACTTGCGTTTCTGATGAAGCGTCTTGGCGTGGAGGGGAAGAAGGTGGAGAAAAAGCTATCTCCGTATTTCCGGGGATACCGGTTCGGGTCGTCCCCGACGCTGGCCCTGATGATCGCCGGGCGTTCCGAACGAAGTATTCAGTACATGGCGCATCGTCTCCGGGAAGCGCAGTCGAAAGAAAACCTGAAAACGCTCGTAAAAAATCTTGTGCGAATTTTGAAAGACGAAAAGCGATTCGCCGAAGCCGCACTTGTGTATGACGTAGCCGTCAAGTCCAAGAAACTGGAAAAGTCGACGTACGCTGAGAAGTTTCGAAAGATGCAGAAGAAGATTGACGCGTCGACGTTAATTCGTGAGCTGGAACAGCAGGAACAGCTTCCCGTCTCCGAGAAAACGAGAACGATCGTCGAACGGAAGCTGGACCGGATCAAGAATGCCAAAAAGCAGAAAGAAGCGATGAATTTTGTGACTCAACTCCTGAACATGGATCGGAACGTGGTCCCTGTTTTGCTTGAATACAAAGACACGGAGGACCCGAAGGTCCGGATGCTTGTCCGGAAGATGCTCGAGACCTTTCGTATGCGCCAGATTTATCAATCGCTGTTTCCGGGGCGTCAACGGTAATATGAACGAATGTGAGATGGATAAGGGGTGTTCCGGATGTTGTTTTAGATTCTTTAACGGTCTTTTTTTAACGGAGGAAAAACAATGAAATCTCGACATCTCCCGGTGCGAAACATGACGATTTTCTGGTTTTTACTTATGGTCATGGTGTTGTATGTGTCACCGATTCCCGTATCCGGTCTGATCGCCCAGGACCGTCGTCCTCCTCGGGAAAGCGGAGACGGTCTTCAGGAAGGCCGATCCGGGCAGGGGAGATCAGAGGAGCAGAGAAGACGGGGAAGGGGACGGGAGGAACGTCGAGAACCGTCCGAGTTTGAAAAAAAACACCGCGCTCTCATTACATCGATTCAGGATCTGTACCTGGATCACTACGGGGAACTGGAACAAATACAAACCTTGCGAAAGCAAGGTACGTCCAGTGATACGGACCTCCAGAGCCGGGTGGGTAAACTGAAAAATACGTTGAGCAATAAAATAGAGAAGGTCCGAAAGAAGATACAGTCGCTACAGCCGTCCGGGCGTCTCGAGAAAAAGCGAGTGAAGAAGGCCCGGGAGTTGTTCGAATATTTTGTCGACCTTCAGGATAAAATGTTGAACGGATGGCCTCCGGAGGGAACGTCCAGGAAGAAATTGCGGAAGATGTCAAGGCGGGAACGATTGCGGGAAGGGCTCTCCCGTCCTTCGATTGTTCGTAAAAAGTTTCTTACGGAATTGATGCAGGAGAGAAGTCAATATGGGGGGGTTCGGATCGGGGAAAAATTAAAGACGTTTCAGTCCAAAATGGATACGTTATACTGGAAGATGCTGGAGACGTACACCACCGGTCTCCAGAGATTTCATGACGCACGGACCCCCGATGAAGAAACGGGGAAGAACGGGGAGAAGATTGCGATCGGATCCGAACGGGTTCAGGAAGCCCTCTCGATCGCTCGTGCCTCCTGGAGCGACTTCTGGAGTGAAAACAGGGAGGACTGGAAACAGATCGGAAGCGGGCTGAACCGAAGTCTCATGCTGTTCCGGGGATTGAAGTATCTCCCGAGCATACAGTCCATTTCCCGCGCGGAACTGATTCGCATGAAGAAGCGGTACGCAAGCTTTGAAAAATTTGATCGGAAAAAGATTTTCGCCGATCCGAAGAAACGAAAAACCTTTATGATCAAGCTTGTCAAATGGTTTTTCGAAAAAATTGCGTCGGGATTGATGCAGAATACGAATGAGGTTAAGAAGGTGTTCGAAGTTGGACTCCCGGACGTCAACCGGCTGGATCCCGATCGCATGAAGCGTCAGGAATTGATCAACTCCATCCGTAAACAGAAACGCCGAATGAGGGGATCTCTTGAGAAACTGGATCAGCTGGATGACCGTCTGAAACAGGTTCGAATCAAACCTCTGCGGACCCTCGCCGGACGACTCGAAAACGATTTCGGCGAAAACGAGAAGCGCATCGGGAGGGTCGTCAAAAAGATAACAAACCATTTCGACTCGATTAAGCACGGACTGAAGAAAGGGATGAGGTCGTTGAACAACCTGATCGATTTTGCGGAGCGCGACACCTATCCGGACCGGAGTACATTTAATAAGCGAATAAAAGAAATGACGAAACCGCTTACTTCCATCAGCGGACAGGAAATGTTGAAAGCAATCGAGCAGCTTCCGGCAGTGATGAAGGAAGCGGAGCAACTCGGGTTAAAAGAAGAATAACACATTGGATCAAGTTGATTCCGGATGACGCCCTTCTTCCGATTCAGTGATTGAACCTGTTTTTTATGATGGCGTGTGGTGTAAAAGAGCCGGGATCAAGGGAGGGAACAAATCGAAAGGAGGATCCCTGGAGTGCCGGCACGAGGAATCCGTTCCGGGGTTTGGTGGGTCATACGGAGTTCATTCTACGAACGGTTCCGGTTTCGGGAAGCGTTTTTGTGTTGATCTATCTGTTGATGACGTCAGGTCTTCACGCTCAGCACTCTTCGCCCGACCGCTCGCTCGTGGAATACCGATCGCTCCGACAACAGGAAGCGTCGACGACCGCACGTTTCCGGCGGCTCGAGCCCGAGGCCTGCGGAATTACGCATACGAATCCGCTTCGATTTGATCAGCCTCGCTGGTATCTTCTTCACACGTCGTTTGCAGGGGGCGGGGTTGCCATAGGTGACATTGACCGGGATGGTCTTCCGGACGTTTTTGTGTCCGGAACCGAAACCGAAAGCCATCTTTACCGGCAGGTCGAGCCGTTACAATTCAACGACATAACCGACCGGGCGGGGCTCCGGACGGAGGGACGATGGAGCGGAGGGGCGGCGTTTGCGGACGTCAACAACGACGGCTGGCTTGACCTGTACGTCTGTCATTATCTGGATCCGAATCAGCTTTATATCAACCAGAGGGACGGAACGTTCAAGGAAAGGGCCGAGCCGTACAATCTCGACGTGAAGAAGGCCAGTGGGATGGGATCGTTCAGCGATTACGACCGGGACGGGGACCTCGATCTTTATCTGGTTACGTTTCGCAAATCGCGGAAACCGGGGACCATTGCAAAAGAGGCCCGAACCGTTGGTTCCGGGAACGAGATCCGAATTCATCCGGACCTCCGGGCGTATTACCAGGTGTTTCACCCGCCGGGTCGTGATCAACCCGTGTTACGACAGGCCGGTCAGCGGGATTATCTTTTTCGAAACGACGGTGGGTCGTTTACGGACGTGACCGAAGAGGCGGGCATCGGAAAACGGTTTTACCGGGGGAATGCCGCTATCTGGTGGGATTTTAATCGGGACGGATGGCCGGACCTGTACGTGTCAAATGACTTTTTCGGCCCGGACCATCTATATCGAAATGAGGGAGACGGAACGTTTACGGACGTGATTCAGAAAACCGTCCCCCATACGACGTATGCGTCCATGGGCGTTGCGTCGGGTGATCTGAACGGTGATGCTCTTTCGGATCTGATCGTCGCGGACATGGACGGAACCACGCACGCCCGACGAAAGCGAACGGACACGGGTCTTTTCGATACCCTGTGGTTCCGGGACATAGCGGATCCTCCTCAGTATCGGCGAAACACGGTCTTTCTAAACACCCCGGTTCGCCGGTTTCGTGAAGCAGCTTTTTTGACCGGTCTCGCACGGTCGAACTGGACCTGGTCCGTCAAAATTCAGGATTTGAACAATGACGGACGCAGCGATGTGTTTTTCTCGAACGGCATGCCCCGGGATTTCGCAGATGGGGACCTGGATCAAAAACTGGGAGACTGGTACAGAACGTTGAAACGACAATATGGTGGTACGCACAATTCGAATTTCGTGAATCGCTGGGACAAGGTACGGAAACGCGTGCTCCGGAAAGGCCCGCGGCAGTTTGACACCAATCTCGTGTTTCGAAACGACGGAAGGCTGAAGTTTACCCCCCGCCACCGGCAGTGGGGATTAAATCACAGCGGGGTCAGCTTTGGAGCGGCGACCGGGGATCTTGATCGGGACGGCGATCTTGATCTGATCGTGAGTCACGTAGGAGAAACGGTGTCGGTTTATGAAAACACCACCACCGATGGAAACCGTCTCTTGATTCGTCTTCGAGGTCGAACGAGCAATCGGTTCGGTGTTGGTTCACGTCTCACGATCGTCACCAAAAACAACCGATGGGTTCGGTACCTTCAGCCGGTGCAGGGGTATATGTCGTCGGATGATCCGACCGTTCACCTGGGGCTCGGTGACGCGGATACGATCAAGAAACTAACGATACGATGGCCGAGCGGAATCCGGCAGACGCTGACGGATCTGAAACCAAACCGGTTCTTGACCATTACCGAACCGCAGGGGAAAGATTCGTCTTCGTCGACCGAATCGGAGGCGCCCGGTTCGGAAGCGGCGGCGGAAGCGTTGTTTTCGGACAAAACCCTTGCTTTCGAACACCAGGAATCCG
>CAZSFH010000163.1:6314-6564 GCA_964606115.1 uncultured Planctomycetia bacterium
CACCAGAAGCTGCTTCCGTGGAAACACTCCCGTCTCGGTCCGGGTGTCGCATGGGGCGACCCGGACCGGGACGGAGATCCCGATCTGTTTGTCGGAGGAGGGGCGGGCCAGGCGGGGCGGTTGTTCGTGAACAGGGACGGCCGTCTTGTTCCAAGAAAAAACGGAGCGTGGAGACGGCACCGGGCACGGGAGGACATGGCCGTGCTGTGGTTGGACGTGAATGGAGATGGATATGAGGATCTGTTTATCG
>CAZSFH010000164.1:0-6541 GCA_964606115.1 uncultured Planctomycetia bacterium
GATGACAATCCAGACATCCGTCCTCCGTTCCGTGATGCTTGCTTTTCTTCCACTGTTCCACAATCTCCGGGTTTGATTTCTTATGACACGAGACGCAGCGCTGCTCGGTGGAGCGTTTTTCCTTTTTCTTCGTCTGCTCCCCGTTCGTCGAGTCCCCGGCATCGTCCTGAGCGGTCACCACGTGGACCGGGCCAGCAAACACGAGGGCCGCCGCGATCAGAAACAGAAAAGTATACGGTTTTTTATCACTTTTGTTGTTCATTTGATTGGACCTGTCCCGCTTCGGAATCAAGTTCGCCAAATGATTGCACGAGCCAGTCGATCGAGCTCATCTCTTCCAGCTCCTCCTCCATTTCCAGCTGTTCGTCAAAATTTTCGGTTTCGGTCACGAGCACATACAGCTCCCGATTTTCCGCCTTCTTCAGTTCGGCGCAGTATTTCATTTGCTTCAGTTCCTCGCGGAGCTGTTTCGACTCGTCCGGTACCGGAGAAACAAGATAGCTACAAATAGGCATATCTACGGTCGTTAAAAAGAGGTGCTCGTTTGAACGTAAAAGAAATCCGCCCCTGACGAATCCCCGGTATCATCCGCGTAGGAACCGGAAAAAAAATGGCTGTACCCGACCAGAATGTTCGTCTCGACGCCGCGGATCCGCAGTGGATATTTAAAGGTAAAATCGATTTCCGATCCGACGTGCGAGTCCACGTCCGTGCCACCGGCGTTACGAACGGTTCCGCGGGCGGCGTTGTACCAGGCGTCCGTATCCTCTTCGACCAGCCAGAACGAATGGTAGGCCACACGTCCCAGGAGTTTGCCGTAAATCGATGTTTCCGCCGTGACGGCCGCGTGATGCAGGTTCTGCCAGGAGAAAAAATCCATGAATCCGTAATATGCGTGATTCAGGGGGATGTAATAGATGTTGTCGAAGGTCTCGTGCGTCCCGTCGGACGGGTCGTCATCCCCGGACGCGTAATCATACAGCGCGCCGAACCGGGTGTCGTTCAGCGACGAAAACGTTCGCCCGAGCTCCACGTGCGCCGCGTACCCGCGGTGATCGACGTCCCCGAACGTGCCGGTCTGGGCGGCCCCTTCCGCGTTGGCGTCCCAGGCTCCCCACGCCTGCTCAAACCGTGCGCCGAGGGTGTATACCTGATCATCGGCGTCGTCGTTCTCGCGGTACAGCAGGTATCCCTCCAGGGGCCCGTTCGACAGGGTGCTTTCGTCCGTGTAGTACAGGCCGGCGTAATCGCCGTCGAACAACCGGTTACCGGAATCGGCCCAGTCGTTAAACGATCCGTCGTCCGGCGGAACACCCGTATATCCGAAGGCGTCCAGGCGGCGATTTTCCCCGGCACCCACCGTTGCCCGAACCCCATCCCACGGCACTTCAGTGTTGCTCCAGCCAAGCGAGGAAATCATTCGTTTCGCCCCCAGGTTCATCTTCTGTCGGCCGACTCGAATCCGGAGCGGCGTGGTTCCGGGTTCAAGGTTCAAATCAAGGTATCCCTGATGCAGGTCCAGGGCATCTTCGTTCAGGTTCGGCACCGCATCATCGTTCAGCCGTTCACCGTCAAACACCCGGGCGTCCTGTAGTTCCACGTACAGACGCACGAGCTCGGACGGTTGATAATCCAGGTTCAGCCGAAGCTGTGTCAGAAAAAACGAGTCTCCGTTTCCCGGGAGATTGTTGTCAAAAAATCCATCTCTCGCTTCGTAGCGAAGACGCACTCGCCCGCCGGCTGTCAGATTTTCAGTCAGCTCATAGCGTTCGTGTTTCTCAGCCTCCGATCGCTTCTTCTTATTTGACGTATTCTCATCGTCCGCGTCCAGAAAAAGAGAACAGGAAATCAAAAGAACGATGGACAACATCAACCAGTTTCGTTTTGCTTGTCTCATGAAAACCTCCGTGATCGTGATTCAGACTCAATTTGGTGTTTAATCATGCAACTTTCATTCCAGAGGTTCCGTGATAAAACCCAATCACCCGATTCACTGGAAGGATTTAAACGCCGATCGGAATTTTTAAAATCGGCACAATAATTGCAGCTTAAACGCGAGAGCCGAATCAGGACACAGCTTTTTTAATCATATTTCCGGCCTGACACGTTCGTAACAATTTTGTTCAGCCGGGAATTGCACGAGATTCCTGATGATTTTGAATGAATTCCCTTTTGATTGATCGCTGGAGGTACCATGCTAAAGAAAATTTTGTTGCCCACGGATGGAAGTGAAACGGCCCGGCGCGCGACGGACCTCGCCATAGACCTGGCCATGCGGGAGAAAGCCGAACTACATATCCTGACCGACATCGAGTCCGTTCCGAAAACCGCCAACCCGGGACTTATGAAGGATCTGATTGAGAAAAAACGGTCGGACGCCAGGGAATTGGTGCAAGATATCGCCGCGAAAGCGGAGGAACAGGGCTTAAAAACTCAGACGTCGGTGCCTGGTATGTCAACACCCAGTGTAGCCATTCTTGAGTACTGCGAAGACCACGACATCGATTTGATTGTCATGGGAACTCACGGGCGATCCGGACTCAACCGCCTGCTCATGGGTAGCACAACGGAACGGGTTCTCCGCTCTTCTTCCGTACCGGTCCTGGTTGTTCCGAAAACGGAAAACGGAAAGGAAACTGCAAAAGAATCATGAAACGGTCCCGGTGATACATGGGTTCTACAGCGATCACTTATGTCGCAAAAACGCAACATTTTCAAAATTCATCCTTGCAAACGTGCATCATTTATCGTTTGTTCCCCTGTCCTCATTGAACCGATTTCGTTCATTCAACTCCATCTCATTTTCAAAAAACCACCATGGAACAGATTTTAATTCCAACGGACGGCAGTGAAGGATCCAACCGGGCAATTGATTACGCTATAAACGTAGCGGACCTGTACGATGCCTCCCTGCATGTCCTTTTTGTGATCGATACCACTCTGAAGCTCTGGGATCATCCATATTCGAAGTCGGTCGTGGACCACGTCCGCGAAATTGGACGAAAACAACTGCTCAGGGCCAGGGAGCTCGGTGAAAAAAGAGGCCTCGAGGTCGAGACGGAAATCAAACGGAGCCCGAAAGCCCACGAGGAAATAACGTCTTATGCGGATGAAAAGAATATTGACCTGATCGTTATGGGCACCCATGGACGCTCCGGACTGGAGCGTATGATGATCGGAAGCACAACCGAACGAGTGCTGCGAACGGCCACAAGGCCGGTGATCACCGTGCCAATGAACGAGGAGCACACAGGTGATTCCACGGAAAGCTAATTCGATGGCATGTATATTGCTCTTTAAAAAAAGATCAAGAGAGTTTCTTTTATTCACACACGGGAGATCGATATGAAAGGCATAAAATCGCTGATGCGTGAGAACGTGGTCACGGTATCGAAGGACGAATCGGTCATTGATGCAGCTCGCAAGATGGACGAGCGCAACGTTGGGTCGGTGGTCGTTCTGGATGAACAAAAACCGGTTGGAATCGTCACCGATCGGGATCTCACGATCAAGGCACTGAGCCGCCGGAAAGATCCGGATCAAACGACCGTCGAGCAGATCATGAGTGAAGATCTGTTTTCGGTTCATGTGGAAGATCCCATTTTCGAGGTGATATCGAAAGCCTGTGAAGCCGGCGTTCGACGAATACCGGTGATCTCCGGAGACCGGTTGCTCGGCATCGTCACGTTCGATGACCTGTTTCTGCACCTGGTCAATGAGCTCCAGAAAATGAGCCGGGTCGTGTTCTGGGAGTCGGAGTCCGTCCAGGATTCGTAAACTGATCAAGTATACCTTCGACGTAATCGAATCCGGATCCGAAGCGTCGAAGGGCACCGATTCTCGCTGTTTTTTTATTCCATTTTCTTCAGGACCACCATGAATATTCAACATCTTCTTCTCCCGCTGGAATGCAGTGACGTCGAAAAACCGGCCGTCGATCACGCTCTGGAACTCGCGCGCAGTAGCGATGCGGTACTTCACCTTTTGAGCGTGGTGGACTGGGGACTCTCCGGCTGGGATTATCAGGGAGGCGAACACGTCGTCAGGGAGCTTCACAGCAAAAAACAGAACTATCTCGATGAAATCCGCGAAAAAGCGGAGGAGCAGGGGGTCGACGTGGTCACGGAAGTCCTGGAAAACCGGGACGTTCATGACCGAATCCTTGAGTACGCCGACGAACAGGAGATCGATCTGGTGGTCATGGCCACTCACGGCCGGTCGGGACTGGATCGATTTCTGCTCGGCAGCACGACCGAACGCGTGCTCCGCTCCTCCTCCATTCCGATGATGATCGTGCCGATCGGAGAACGAGCGGAATAGAAACGGATCGCAGGGAGTGGACCTCAAATGCAACGGAGAAGTATACCCATAAACCGCAGGCCGTCAGGTCGTGACCGTGTTTTGAGGTTGGCCATCGAGATACGAAGTGATGTTTTCTACCGTGGTTGAGAGGATCCTCTCCACGGCCTCCCGGCTGTTATACGCCATATGCGGGGTGAATATCACATCATCTCGTCTCAGAAGCCGGTTGTTTTCAACCAGCTGTTCCAGCTTTTCCCGACTGAAATCTTTTTCGTTCAGTTCTGACTCGGATAAGATCATTTCTTCTCCTTCAATAACGTCCAGACCGGCTCCCCCCAATTGATCATTTTGAAGCATCTCGTGAAGCACGGATGTGTTGATCAGCCCTCCCCGGGCCGTGTTGATGATCAGAGCGTCATTCCTGCAACGCTCCAGTTCCTGACGGTCGATAAGATGCCTGGTTTTTTCGTTCAACGGGACGTGCAGCGTTATTATATTGGATTGGGCCAGGAGCTCCTCAAGAGGAACGTATTCATATCCAAGTAGCTCGGCGGTGAACGCATCCTCGTCGACGTCATGGGCAACCACCTCCATGCCGAATCCGCGCGCCATCTTGATCACATGCTTCCCTATATGGCCCGTACCGATGACCCCGAGGGTTTTTCCGCGAAGATCAAATCCCCGGACACCACCGAACTCGAATTCTCCGCGGCGGGTCTGTTGAACGACTTCATGTACGCGTCGAGAGAGATTTAACATGAGGGCGAAAGTGTGTTCCGCGACCGTGTGTTCCCCGTAGGTAGGGACGTTCGACACGACAATGTCCCGCTCCCTGCATGTCCGCAGGTCAATATGATCATACCCCGTGGATCGGGTCGTTATCATCTGAAGGTGGGAGAAGGACCTTAACCGCTCCGCGGAACAGTCCGAATCAATAAAAACCGATAACAGTTCCGCCTGCTCCACGGCAGGAGGGTTCAGGTGCTGTAAAGGAGACTCAAAAAAACTCAGGTCGATATCAGGATCCTTTTTTCCAAAGCGTTCCTGCAAAAACGTTTTTTGCCAGTCTTCGGTCATTTCACAGATAACGAGTCTGGTTTCCGAGGTGGACATAGCCTTCGTTTGTTGAATGAAAAATGCATTTTCTCGTCAATGGCACCGCGTATAAAGTGGTGGAACCCATTCAGGGTTTATTTTTTGTTTCATCTCATTCTCCGGGGGCGCCTCGCTTCGTTCGGCTTTCCCCGGGCTATCCTGCGGAACCCCGCTGGGTTCATGGTTGAACCGAACCGGATTGTCGTTCGTGGTTGTGTCATGACGGCCAATGGCCCCGGCGTCCGTGTTCATGACCCCGAGGTGGGTCAAACAGGCCAGCCCGGGGTTGAGCGAAGCGAAACCCCGGGGAAGGGAAGGTCGTGAAAATTGAACCCTGAAGGTGTTCTACAACGAACAACTTCATGCTCTGGATTGTATGTGTTTCTCATCAGCGATTCACCAGCATCGCCTGCGGCGAACTCCGTGCTCTTCCGCACAACTCGATTCGCTGACATCGTGAGAATTTTTAAGCAGCCTCCCGGGTCATTGCAAACAGGAAATGGAGGATATTTCGAACCGCTCAGAAATTTGATATAATATGTTGATTCTACCAGCGGGATATGAACAGCACACCGTCGCTCTTTTGCCGTGACTCGCGGACCGTTCTTTCCAACAGTATAATCTCTGTATCATGTCAGACAAAACGCCAATTGATCCCTTGATTTCAAAAGGCGAAGCTGCTCTCCTTGTGGATCAGTACCAGCTCACCATGCTTCAGGCGTACCGGAACGAAGGGATGGAGGAGAAGGCGACGTTCAGCCTTTACATCCGATCGCTGCCGGATCACCGAAATTACTACCTCGCCGCCGGGCTTGACAATGCGCTTCGTTACCTTGAACAGGTGCAGTTCACGGAGGAAGCCTGTGACTATCTGCGCACGTTTGACGAGTTCTCTTCGGATTTTGTGGACTGGTTGAACGATTACGAATTCTCGGGGGACGTACACGCGCTTCCGGAGGGCACTCCCTTTTTCCCGAATGAACCGGTGCTGGAAGTGGAGGCGCCCATCGCCGAAGCCCAGCTGGCCGAGACGTTTATTATGAATCAGGTACATTTTCAGACCCTTCTTGCCTCAAAAGCGTCACGCATTGTCGAGGCCGCCGGGGACGCGACGATGGTGATCGCCGGCGCCAGCGAACGGGGG
>CAZSFH010000165.1:0-6536 GCA_964606115.1 uncultured Planctomycetia bacterium
ATTAAAGAACCGAATTGGGAAACCGATGGATCTGTTTGATTCACACTGTCACCTTCAACTTCAGGCGTTTGACGAAGATCGCGAGGACGTTTATCAGCGCGCTCGTGAGGCCGGTGTCGAACGGATGACGATTGTCGGCATCGACGTTGAAACGTCCCGGGACGCTCTATCGTTCTGCCGCAACCATGATGGTGGTTTTCCAACCGCAGGGTTGCACCCTCACGACGCGGATCGGCTGGAGGACGAGGAGCAGGCGCTGCGGGGCCTGATCGAGAAACCGGAGATCGCCGCCATCGGCGAGACGGGACTCGATTTTCACAAGGAATACGCTCCGCGGGAGAAACAGAAAGAAAGTCTGAGCAGACATATAAAATGGGCGATTGACGTAAAGAAACCACTGGTTTTCCACTGCCGCGACGCGGATGATGAGCTGATCAACCTCCTGGAGCGTTTCTACGACAAACTGCAGGCCGTCTTTCCGGATCGCCCCCCCGGAGTAATTCACTGTTTCAGCGGCACGGCCGAGCATCTGAAAGCGTATCGGAAGATGGAGTTTCTGGTGTCGTTTTCCGGAATTCTGACCTTTCCGAACGCGGAGGATCTGCGTGAGGCGGCGTCCGTGATCGATCCGGAGGGAGTGCTGGTCGAGACCGACAGCCCGTTTCTCGCCCCTCAATCTCAGCGTGGTGATCGAAATGAACCGGCCTTTGTGGAGGAGACGACCCGCCGGCTGGCCTCCATTCTGGATATGAAACCCTCCTCGCTGGCCGAAATGACTTATAACAATGCCGAGCGGTTGTTCGTGAGGTAGTTTGATCCCGTTCCCCCATGGCAGCGCGAGATATCCCGATCCTTGTTTTGAAGGAATGAAGACCCTAAAAGGATCCATTTCCTGCTGACGACGACATGCGGATAGCTTCAAAGATTTCGAGAAAGCAATCCATATGCATGAGCGGAGCCAATTGAAACCTCGAATACCGTTGAATAAGATAACGTCATGTTTCCATTTAATTGAGGCCCCGGATTTTCAGTCCGTATTTCTTCATTCCGGTAACGGGACATTTCGATGAGAAAACGATCTTATCTGACGTTACTGTGTGTTTTTCTGATTTCCTGCAACACCGCGGCGAATCCTTCCTCCGGAGATCACGAAAAAAATACCCGGGCTCCGGAGATCAAAAAAATCAAAGGATTTACCGATACCCCGAAAGTGCCGGGAACAAAATGGCACGTCCACGATCCAAATCGTCCTCAGCCCGAAGTGGTTCAGCCGAAGTACGACGGAAAACCGGTCGAGCCTCCCGAAGGGGCGACGGTTCTTTTCGACGGTTCCGGTCTTGAGCAGTGGGTCAACGATAAATGGAACGTCGAAAATGGATACATGGAAGTTACGGAAGGAGATAATCATACGGAAAAAGCGTTTGGCGCCATTCACCTTCACATTGAGTGGCAGGTTCCGTCCTCGATCAAGGGTTGGGGTCAGAAACGGGGGAACAGCGGTGTGTTTCTCATGGGACGATATGAGGTTCAGGTGCTTGACGGGTGGAGAAACCGCGTGTATCCGGACGGTATGGCCGCTGCGATTTACGGTCAGAAACCTCCGCGCGTGAACGCCAGCCGTCCCACCGGGGAATGGCAGCGTTATGACATCTACTTCCATCCACCGATGTTTGACGGAGAGAACGTAAAGAAACCCGCCGTCATCACGGTGAAATGGAACGGTGTCACCGTGCACGATCAATACGAAATAAAGGGACGGACGCTTTACCGGAAAAAACCGTCATACAAACCGCATCCTCGACGGGCGCCGATCATGCTACAGGATCATGGCAATCCGGTTCGCTATCGAAACATCTGGGTGAAACCGCTGAAGTAACCTCGCATTTAATTGAAGTTCGATTGACCGTCTTGAAAATTTATAATTCTCTGTCCCACGAAGAAGAGTCGTTTTCTCCTCTGGAGAACGACACGGTTCGCATGTACAACTGCGGGCCGACGGTTTACAGCGAGCCGCATATCGGGAACTTTCGATCGTTTCTCGTCGCGGACGTACTCCGCCGTTACCTTGAGTACGCCGGTTACGACGTAAAACAGGTCATGAATATCACGGACGTCGGCCATCTTCAGGAAAACGGGGAGAGCTCGGAGGACAAAATCGAGGTCGCCGCACGTCGTGAACAAAAGGACGTCTGGGAGATTGCCGACTATTACACGGACGTTTTTCTCGATCTGATCGACGTACTGAGCATCCGGCGAGCGGACCGCTACCCGCGGGCGACGGAGCACGTGGATGATATGATCGAGGTCGTAAAGGCTCTGCTCGAAAAGGGACATGCGTACGAGGTGGACGGGGAGGTGTATTACGACGTACACAGTTTCCCGGATTATGGAAAACTTTCACGAAACACCCTGGAGGATCTGGAAGCGGGACATCGCATCGACGTGGATCCAAAAAAGAACGATCCAAGGGATTTTGCGCTCTGGAAACAGGATCCGGACCATCAGATGCAGTGGGGTTCGCCGTGGGGCAAAGGATTTCCCGGGTGGCACGTCGAGTGCTCGACGATGGCCAACAAGTATCTGGGGGATACCATCGACATCCATACCGGCGGGGAGGATAATATCTTTCCACACCACGAGTGTGAGATCGCTCAGGCCGAAGCGGTAACCGGCCAACCGTTCGTCAAGTACTGGGTGCACGTCCGTCATTTTCTGATTGACGGAGAGAAAATGTCGAAGTCACTTGGAAATTTTTATACCGTGCGGGATATTCTGGACATGGGATACGATCCGGAGGTGCTTCGCCTGTCCCTGATCCGCGCCCATTACCGGCAGAACATGAATTTTCGCAAAGACCAGCTGGACGACTGTCAGAAACAGATCGATCAGCTGACCGGATTTCGCAACCGGCTTCAGGATATTACCGATCAGAACAACGATGATGATGTTGGGGATTCCGTCGAAAAGCACTGCCGGGAGGCTCGCGAAGAGTTTGACGATGCACTCGCGGACGACCTGAACGTGTCCGGGGCGATCGGCGCGCTCTTCGAATTTATGCACGCGATCAACCGGGACCGTCCTCAGCCCACGGCCGGAGAAGCATCGCTCGTTCTCGACTGCCTTTTGGAGTTTGATGAAGTCCTCGCGGTCCTGCCCGAGCGGCAGGCCGCCGAACTCACTCCGGAGCAACAGCAGTTGATCAAAGAGCGGGAAGAAGCCCGGGAGGAAGGAAACTACGAACGGGCCGATGAAATTCGGGAGAAGCTCCTGGAGCAAGGGGTGTTGGTTGAGGATACACCGGAAGGAACCCGGTGGACCCTTCGGAATCAGGAAGGGTAATCGGGATTCTCTGGAGAGGCTGTTGGGGGACACGGAGGTAGAATTCGACTGTTCTCGTGTGCGCTGTGAAGCGGAGCGCCCGTTAAGACAAAAATGGCAGGCGAACGCTGGTTCGATACGCCCGCTTCGACTCACGGTTCAAGACAACTTGTTTCGGTCCTTTTTGCATCGGTTTGTATCCGTCGAGGCAAAATTATGAGTGGGTCGGATCGAGAACTTCAGCAGCCCGTCATTCCGTTCGCGGGGGTCATCGCACATCCGGATATTGATCCGGATCGATTCAAGGAGCTGTTTCAGCTCTTTCCCGTCGACATTGATCGAACGTCTCCGGTCATTGCGTTTGATCACACCTCGTATTACCGGGAGGAGATGGGGGAGAACCTTCGTCGCTACTGGATATCCTTTGAGGATCACTGGGAGGAGGCCGACCTGGCGGCCCGGAAGGAAACCTTTGTCTCTTTTGAGGAAGACGTGGCGGACCGTTTAACCTGCAGTGACCGTCCGGTGAACGTTGATCCAGGGTACGTAAAGTCGAATCAGGTGGTGCTGGCAAGCACCAAATACGTCGATCACCGGATCTGTATCGGATACGGCATGTTCGCGGAAGTGACCCTGCTCTACGAGGACGATGAATACCAGAAACTGCCCTGGACGTATCCCGATTACACGACGGAGACCGCCCAGTTGTTTTTCGGAGGACTGCGGGATCGGTATTTTCGTGAAATCGATGATTCCTGAGAAACAACACGTCCCCCGTGCTGAGTCTGGATTGAGATTGTGCGCGAGCGGGAACAGGAGTTTGTCACGGCGTGAACTCGACGGAGCCGCGCATAAAAAATACGTTGTTGAGGGGACGACATGACAGATCTTCGCACTGGTATCGGCTTTGATCTTCATCGTCTCATCGAAGGACCTGATCTGGTCATCGGTGGCGTAACGATCTCTTCTGAGAAAGGCCCGGACGCCCACTCCGACGGGGACGTTCTTCTGCACGCCGCGGCGGATGCCTGTCTCGGGGCGGCGGGACTGGGGGATATCGGCGAGCAGTTCCCCGACAGCGAACCGGAAAACAGGAATCGGCCGGGTTCGGAGATGGTGGAGGAGGTTCTTCGGAGGCTCGGGTCCCGGGATCTGTCCGTCCACCAGATCGATTCCACGGTGCTTCTGGAAGCCCCCTCTCTCGGTCCTTACAAAGATCGGATACGGAAGCAGTTGTCTTCTTTGTTTAACATTCCCGCCGACCGCGTGGAGGTAAAAGCAACGACTCTGGAGGGACTCGGTCCGATCGGGGAGGGAGACGCCGTGGCCGCGTGGGTGAACGTTTTGCTCACCGCCGCTGATCGTCATGAGTGAGTATACCAAGTACCGGTTGGTCCTCTCCTACGACGGCACCGCGTACTGCGGCTGGCAGCAGCAGGCGGGTGACCCGTCGGTTCAGCAGGAACTCGAACGCTCCGTGAAGACCCTTTTCCAGGAGGACGCGTCGGTTCACGGAGCCAGTCGAACTGATTCCGGCGTGCACGCACTTCACCAGGTGGCGCATTTTCGGGTTCGGAAGCACAGGGAGCCGGAGCAGGTTGTTTCCGCGCTGAACCATCATCTGCCGGTGGACGTGACCGTGCACAGCGCGTCGGTGGCTGATCCGGATTTTCAGGCGCACATGGACGCCACCGGGAAAACGTATCTGTACGTGCTGCTGAATCGCCGCGAGCCCCCCTCCCTGTTTCGGTCGTATCTCCACTGGTACGCCGCGCCGCTGGCGATCAAATCGATGCGGGAGGGGCTGCACAGGATGGAAGGACGCCATCCGTTTTCCGGGTTCGCCACGGACGCAGCGAAGGTTGAAGATCCGGTTTGTGAGCTGACGGACGTTCGACTGGTCACACGTGGATCCTGCCTGTTCTTCGGGTTCACAGGGGACCGATTTCTGTACAACCTCGTCCGGGCGCTGGTGGGGACCCTGATCGAAATCGGCAAGGGAAATCGGACTCCCTCAGTGGTGGACCGGGTGATCGAGGAGCGGGATCGTGACATCGCCGGTCCCGTGGTCCCCGCCGGGGGACTGTACCTTGCGGAGGTATATTATGAAGATCTGGGGTCGGTATCGGTCCGATTGGAGGAGCGAATCCGTCACCTGTTTCCGGAAGGCGCTCCGTTCGAAGTTCATTGAAAACGGAAGTTCTCAAAGTTATCGTATGCAATTTCACGGAGAGGGCTGATCATTTGTTAAAAACATATCCTGTAATGAGACGCTGCTATATACAATTCATGCTGCTTTCGCTTCTCTTGCTTTGCACCGGCGTTTCGACTCTTTCAGCGGAGGACGAAAACGAAAAGCCGAACGTTCTGTTCATTCTTGCTGACGATCTTGGCTACATGGACGTGTCACCCTACAATCCCGACACGTTCTACGAGACGCCAAATATACAGCAACTCGCGGACACCGGTGCCCGGTTCACGAACGGATACGCGGCAAACCCGGTTTGTTCTCCCACCCGGGTCAGTATCATGAGCGGAAAGTACCCGTCGCGTCTGGACACCACTGATTGGTTCTGCGGAAAACGCAACGGACGATACCGACACGCGGCCTTCGACTGCGCCATGCCCGTTGACGAATTTACCATGGCCGAAGCGTTTCAGGAGGCCGGGTACCGCACCTTCTTCGCGGGCAAGTGGCACATGGGCCACTCGCCAAAGTACTGGCCTGAAAACCAGGGGTTTGACGTCAACAAAGGAGGAAACCGGTGCGGTTCTCCGTCCTGCGTGGGCGGTGGATATTTTTCGCCGTACGCCAATCCAAAGCTGGAGGACGGTCCCGAAGGAGAATACCTACCGTACCGGCTGGCAAAGGAAACCAGCAAATTTATCAAAAACAACAAAGACAAACCATTCTTTGCCGCCCTCTGGTTCTACGAGGTGCACAACCCCAAACAGGCGCCGGAGTACCTTCGTCACAAGTACAAAAAGAAACGGGACAAACTCAATCTATCGATGGACGAAAAATTTGAACTGATCCAACAAAACTGGCCGGTTGAACGCCCGCGGAAAGAGCGTGTGCGTCAGAGCCACCCGGTCTACGCGGGCATGGTGGAAGCCATGGACCGTGCAATTGGTCAGGTTCTCAAGACCCTGCGGAAACAGGGCCTCCGCGAGGACACCATCGTGGTCTTCCTGTCGGACAACGGGGGCCTTTCGAC
>CAZSFH010000166.1:0-6530 GCA_964606115.1 uncultured Planctomycetia bacterium
CATCACTGTAGACGCCAAAGGATATGCCCGACAGGTTCAGTTCGTTCATCACCTCGACAACCAACCGGTTATCCGCATTGTAGACCGAAAATCCACTTCCGGTAAGGTGACGGAATAGATTACTTTTCTCCGCCTTCACTCCTTCAACGGACCCTAATCCTTTCAGGTGCGTTTGTGAAATATTGGTTAGAATCCCGATATCCGGTCTCGCGATGGAACTCAGGTAATCAATTTCACCGGGCTGATTGGTGCCGATCTCCAGCACCGCGTAATCGTGAACCGGATCAACACGAAACAGGGTCAGGGGAACACCGATCTGATTGTTGTAACTCTTCGGGGCAACGGCAACCTCATACTTGTGAGATAGGAGATGAGCGGTCATTTCCTTCGTGGTTGTTTTCCCGCCGCTGCCGGTCACGGCCACGATGCGAGCGTTGATAATATCCCGGTAATATTCAGCGAGATCGCCGAGAGCCTCCACACAATCATCGACACGGATCAGACCCGCGTCGTGTGTTTCATTCAGATCCGATGGTCGTCTTGATACAATCGCACTTACGGCCCCTTTCTCGAAGGCTTCCCTGACGAAATCATGTCCGTCATGCTCCTCTCCCTGAAGAGCAACAAAAAGATCTCCAGGTTGAACCTCTCGGCTGTCCGTGCAAATATTCTGCGCAACTCCCCCAACGGGGCTGGTGATCCACTCACCGTGCACGGCCATCTGGATTTCATCAAGCGTAAGTGACATCATTGTTCATAATCACCGAAACCGTTGTCATCAGGAAGGCGACTCATCCAGATTCTCGAGGACCTGACCTGCCACGGCCCAGTCTTTAAACGGACGAACAACTCCGTCCTTTTTTTGAACCGTCTCATGACCTTTACCAAGTATTAACACGACATCTCCCTTCTCTGCCTCCTCAATGGAACGCCGAATCGCTTTTTCCCGTTCCGGTTCGACGTGACAGACTTCCGGTTTTTCAATACCTTCGAGTATGTCCTTAATGATCTTCATGGGCTCCTCACTTCGGGGGTTATCACTGGTCACGTAAAGTTGATCCGCCCGTTCGTAAACGGTCCGTCCCATCTGCGGACGCTTTCCACAATCCCGATCTCCCCCGCAACCGAAAACCACACGGATCGATCCTTCCACAAGCGGTCGAACCGCTTCCAGTACGTTCTCAATAGCATCCGGGGTATGTGCATAATCGACCATCACATGAAAATTACCGTTCCACTCAACCGGATCGAGACGCCCTTTGACCGGCGAAGCCATTTTGAACGAGGATCCAATATCCTCCAAAGCTTCCCCGGTGATTTGATGAACAACCGACGCAGCAGCCAGCGCATTATCAACATTGTGTTCTCCGGTCAGGGACCATTCGATCTCGGTGTCCGAACCGGCGACCTCAAGCGTCCACCGGGACCCGTCAATTGACAGCTCCTCGATCTCCGCCTGATACGGGACACCGTTTTCTCGTCCGTAACGAACCACCTCACCATCACACGCTTGAGCCATCTGATGACCATATTCGTTATCCGCGTTAATTACGCCAATGCCATCGCCGGAAAGCTTTTTAAACAGGCGTGCTTTTGCGTTGCAATATGCCTCCATGCTATCGTGGTAATCGAGGTGATCACGGCTCAGGTTCGTAAATACGCCCGCGTCAAATGAAACACCGGAACTCCTATGCTGATCCAGCCCGTGCGAGGAGACTTCAAGAACGGCAAAGGAGCACCCTTCCTCGTGCATCTGTTCCAGTAGACTATGCAACTGACCGGGAGGAGGGGTGGTTCGATCCGCTGGAATCACCCGGTCGGCCACGCGGTTTTCTATGGTCCCAACAAGGCCCGTACGGTACCCGAGAGATTCAAGCACCGTATAAATCAAATACGTGGTGGTTGTTTTTCCATTTGTTCCCGTCACACCGATGACCGTCAACTCGTCCGACGGACGTCCGTAAAACTCATCCGCACAGATTCCCTCACTCTTTCGAGAATTCCGGACGATGATTATCGGAACGTTCGAAAAGAACTCCGTGGGCGGCTCCTCGCACACAACGGCGACCGCACCATTCCGGATCGCATCCTCGATATAGTCGTGGCCGTCCTGCTCATAACCTCGCACTGCCAGAAACAGATCCCCTTCTTCGATTTCTCGGGAATCAGCAGAAAGACCAGAAACCTCCACGTTGTCTCCGGAGGTTTCGTACACGAATTGATTCTCGCGGTTTAGCCTATTCTTAATCTTCCGAAGATGCATGACCGCCTCGGATCGACTAATGGGTGGAGCCGCTTTAAGCATCAGTCCCTTCGTAAATACAGAATACGTTTTTTGTGCGAAAAAAACAATGTTCTAAAACCTCCATCGGATCAGATCAACTTAACGAATCTGTCCCGCTCGGGCCGATCTCTTCTGAGGCTCAAGATTCTCCAGGTGTTGGATCGCCCCTTCAATGACTTTTTTTACGACGGGCCCCGCCACTTTTCCTCCCGCGTGTTCTCCCTGCGGTTCATCCACGAACACACCGACGACAATCTGGGGATCGGACACCGGCGCAACACCGATAAACACTGATAGATAACGCTCCTCCTGCGCATATTTGCGGGAGGTTCCCGACTTCCCGGCAATGTTTATCTGATCCGACTGAACCGGTGTTCCGGTACCCTGCTCCACGACCGCCTCCATCATGTTCAGCAAGGTCGTGGCCGTTTCGCGACGAATGACACGTCTTCCAGTCGTCCGTTGTTTCATCACCTTCTGCCCTCCCCCCTTCTTCACAATCCGGGGCTTGACCATAAAACCCCCGTTTGCCAGTATGCAGTACGAACGTACCATCTGCAGCGGGGTGGTGAGAATTTCATGACCCATCGGCACGGACGTCTGGGTATATATTGGATTCCACTGTTTTTTTGACTGTACTTTCCCCGGTGCCTCACCGGGAAGTGCAATACCGGTACGCTCCCCGAAATCAAATCGGCGGACCCACGGCCGGAGTTCCTTCCCAATTTTCAGACCTATCTTCGCCATGCCAATATTGCTCGATTGCTCAATAATCTCTTTGGCCGTAAGGGTCCCAAAAGATTTGTAATCGTGAATGGTCCGTCCTTTGTAGGACCAGGAACCATTTTCACAGTCAAACCGGGTTTCCGGCTTCACAAGTCCTTTCTCAATTCCCGCGGCCATTACAATAGGCTTAAAACTCGATCCGGGTTCTACGGGATCCGTGATAGCTCGATTCCGGCGATTGGAAGCAGATGTGGATTGAAAAGCACCGGGCTCGAAAGAGGGCTGGTTCGCCATCGCCAGGACGGCGCCATTCTCCGGATTCATCGCCACGAGAGAACCCCAGCCGGCGTCAAACTTCTTTATCGTTTGCTTTAACGCCCGCTCGGCCGCCTCCTGAACCCCCAGATGAAGCGTCAGGGTCAATGGGGCTCCCGGGACCGGGTCACGGCCCGCTGATGTCGGCCGATACATTAATTTCCCCGTCCCATCACGAAGATAAAACACCCGGCCTGGGGAACCCGATAACGGTTCGTTATAGACTTTTTCCACGCCTGCAAGCCCCCTCCGCTCATCTCCGACAAATCCAAGAACGTGAGAAGCCAGCGATCCGTGAGGATATACTCGCTCATACTCCTCTCGAACCCGAATTCCTCGAAGTGACCGACTCTGAACTTTTTTCACCAGCCCGGATTTCACCTTCCTCTTCACCCAGACAAACCGATCCTTCTCACGTTTCAACTTTTCACCAAGCGAAGCTTGATCCACCCCCAGAATTCGGTGAAGCACCTTCGCTGTTTTCGCCGGCTTCTCAACCAGGCCGGGATCAGCGTAAATGGATCTTTTCCGTGCAGACGTGGACAGCAACCGCCCCGAGGCATCATAGATGTTTCCCCGGACTGCGGGTTGTTCCCGAACGGTATGGGTCTGATCCTCACGGGCCTCCGCAAACGATGTTTCTCTGAAGAGCTGCAGATATGCCAGACGACCTACGAGCCCGGCAAAAAGAAGGAAAATACCTGTGAAGTAGATTCGAAACCAGATCGTGGACCAATTTCGCTGCTCCTCCGCTTCCGCAGGCGATTGATCATCAGCCATCACCGTTGCCCCGCTTCGGTTCGGCGTCTGGTTCGATCATCTAAACGAGTGTAGCGCTTACGTTTTTTCAACAGGTCCTGCATCTCCGAGAGGGTCAGGGTCCGTCCCCGGTCTTCATCCGACTTAAAATTTAAACTGATCCGTTCTCGCAGTGAACGAAGACGAGCCGGTGAACGAAGACGCTCCAGTCGTACCCGTAGTTGTGTTTGCCGACGGTGAGCCTCTCTCAGTTCTTTTCGAACGGACGTGATATCGTACTGGAGTTGCCGATTCTGCAGGTTCTGCCAGACACAAGCCAGTCCGAACAGCGTCAGACCGACGATGCAGACCAATACACGACCAATCATCGTCCCCTCCGTTCAATGGCACGCATACGAGCACTGCGAGCGTGCGGATTCGCCTCCACCTCTTCCGGATCAGGCTGTACTGGTCCCTCCGTGAGATGACGGTAAATTCCCTTATCAACGCCCTCCCGAAACGCTTCCTTCACCCGGCGATCTTCGAGTGAATGAAAACTTATGACACATGCTCGCCCACCATCCGAGAGAAGTTCCGGAAGCCGTTTCAGAAAAGCATCGAGGTGATCAAGTTCATCATTGATTTCCGAACGCAGGGCCTGAAAAATCCGGGCCGCTGTCTTCCGGTCGTTCCGCGAGCCCGTAATAGAGGAAATGAGATCCATTAAATCAAGCGTTCTCCGGATCGGGCGCTGATCTCTCTGTTTTACGATCTCCCGCGCGAGAGCTTGACCGTAGCGGTGCTCCCCGTGAAGACGAAAGAGTTCCGTCAGTTCTTCGACGTCGGCTTCGTGTAAATAATCCGCCGCAGTTTGTTCAACCTCAGGGTTGAGGCGCATATCCAGAAACTCATCCTCCTCAAACGTTAGACCAAGTCCACTTCGCTTCAGCTGATCCATCGACCAGCCCAGATCAGCAAGCACGACGTCCGCCCGATGAAAACCGTGTCGTTCAATAACCCCTTTTGCGTTCGAAAAATTTTCTCGCTCAAACACGAACGAACAAGAATACTCATCCGGGTCGACATCCGCATAGTCCAGGGCGTCCGTATCCCAGTCGATTGCCAGGTACGTACCGTCGGGACCGAGCTGATCCATCAGCGCGTTAGCGTGTCCTCCGCTTCCAAACGTTCCGTCAAGAACCACCGCTTCCGCCGACGGATCAAGGTGGGACCGAACCTCCTTCACCAGTACAGGTTCATGCAGTTTCGCAGGGCCGGAATCGCCTGAAGACACGAATCAACCCTTTAGAGAAAACTCGCCGCTTTCAGGAACGGAAACCGATCTATCAAATTTTTCTTGCGATCAATTTGCTTCAGAACCCTGCACACATCCGGACTGAGTTCCGGACTTTGATCCTGAGGAAGTCGTTCCTGCATGCGTTCCACACGTGAAACTAACTTATACAGGTCGTCCCGAATTTGATCGGCATTTTCCAGCGAAACGGAACCGCGATCAAGGTTTCGGAGAAACGTCCGAACGCGTTGTAACGCGTTATCGGAATCCATCGTCTTAGCACTCATAACACACCTCCTTTTTGTATTTTTATCCTCATCATATCCCCCTGAAAAAGGTGGATGTACTATTAACAAGCGAGAACAACGAAATTTTTGCCGTCATGACTGTTCCTCGTAAATATTGTCCTCGAGATGATGAGCTTCATTCTCAAGCACCTCGTTCACCTTCTGCCATCCGGACTGATCCCAAACTTCAATGTGGTCGATTCCCCCCACCACCTTGACTCGCTTTTCAAGCCCCGCCGTTTTAATCAGCCGATCGGGAAGATTGATACGCCACTGACTGTCGAGGGAACAGAAATCCGCGTCCCACGCCAGTTTCCGGAGAAACCATTCCGAACTCTTTTGTTCCTTGGCTTTTTCTTTCATACGTTGCGCGCGTTCCTCCCAGGACGATGTCGTATACATTTCGAGAAACGTCGCAGGCTGTTCGGAATGTTCTTCTCCGAAAAGTGTTTTGGAAACTTTCGTGACGTAGAGTCCCATTTCGCCTCCTTCACGATCAAGTTCGTCCCGGAACTTTGCGGGAATCACCAGTCGACCTTTCGAGTCCAGTTTGTAATCGTACTGGCCGACGAACATAAATCCACCTGATCTCCCGATTGCTCAACTTTATAACATTCTATTCCATACTCTTCCACTCTATACCACTTTTACACATTATCAGTCGGATTGTCAAATGACGAGTCTTTAGATCTGTTCTTTTTTTGGGCCTGTCAAACGTTCTTATTCATGGCTCTTTCGAATATGTCGGTGTGAGAACGTATTATTTCCTACATCTTGTGGTACCGTGACCTTCCACCTCCAGCCCAAATCGATCTAATCATACTGTATACTTCCGATAAAAAGCACTGGAAAGACCTGTGACTTTACCACATCGTCCCACACGGAA
>CAZSFH010000167.1:0-6513 GCA_964606115.1 uncultured Planctomycetia bacterium
ACGAAGTGGAGCCCGGGGTTTAAAGGGGAAACGCGAAATGGACCCAGTCCCTGCGGAGGGGACACTTGCTGGATTCGGATTCCTACTGTTTCAGGGAGCATTTGCACCCGCCGTCGGGGCGTCCGGAGCGTTTGCGGCGGTTGAGAACAGTGGGTTCTATTCAAAGTATGTGATCTGATTGTATGAACTTTTTTCTGCCGGGTGGATTGTTTAAACTCAAAAATCACCTGAATTTTGATTCTAACGTTCTTTCACCAATGAGATGGATGGTTCATTATAGAAGGATTTTTACCTGCTTTCCTCATTCATCAGGATCGGAAACTGAGAAAACTTCAGCGGTTCATTTTCGGAATTTGCTTTCTGTCGATCCGCGAGGAGTTTGTTCAAATAACTAAGAAAATCGGAAACTCATGATGATAACAGAACAACGAATGCGTTTATTTCTGGTTTTTCTTCTCGTGATCGGTCTGCTTCCGGGCACGCTTCGATCGCAGAAATCGGGCGGGGATCGGGGGGGTAATCAAAATAGGCGATCAGAACCCGGTCTCAATTCCGGTTCGACGGTTTGGCAACCTGACCGTTCCATTTCAGAAGGACGTTGAATCCGCAGCGGCTGGGGTTGCATCGGCAGATGTGCCCCCGGATGGAACACGTATTGCAATCGGACATGAGTATCGGGACCTCATCCACATCCGGGACGTGGTTACGGGAAAATTGCTGAAGACACTGGAGACCTCCCATAATCGTCTACTTGTACGGTTTTCTCCGGATGGGTCCAAACTTGCCGCAGGAGGGGATGTGTCTTCGGTTAAAATTTGGCGAGTGTCGGATTTGGACGAAGCTCCATACATTTCCGTTCCCAAAGGACCGGTCCATGCACTCACCTTTTCGCCGGACGGCCCTTATCTTGCCTGCAGCTATCGGGACGACCCGATAAAAATCTGGAACGTCCGTAAGGGATCGCTGGAAAAGGAGCTGACGGCGTGGATATCTACGGTTGATTCACTTGATTTCTCACCGGACGGCACGTACCTCGCCGCTTCATCTCGACGCAGTGTAGAACTCTGGAATGTGCGGAAGGGAAAACGTATCACTCTAACATGACAACGCGAGAAATACGTTTCGTTCTTCAGGAAGTTTCCTGCTCTCCACCGTGCTGTTTTGCGACTCCCTCGGAAATTTCTTCGCTGGGCAGGGGGTAGGAAAAAAGGTAGCCCTGCATTTCGTCACAGTAGGGCTCCAGCATTTCTTTTTGTTCTTCCGTTTCCACGCCTTCAATGACCGTGTTCAGGTCGAAACGGTTGGAGAGGATATGAATTACTTCGATCAGGTCGAGCATGTTTTTTCGCTTATTCACGCGGGACGTGAAGTACCGGTCGATCTTGATCGTGGTGATGGGAAGCGGGATCAGGTATTTCAGCGAGGAATAGCCGGTTCCGAAGTCGTCGATCGCGATGTTGATCCCGTAGTCACAAAGTGATTCCAGGACATCGACCGCACGATCGATATGGGTCATCAGAGTGGTTTCGGTGATTTCCAGTTCCAGTTGTTCCGGTGACAGACCACTCTGATCCAGAGCCTCTTCGATCGTGTTTTTGAAACTTTTGTCAAGAAGCTGTTTCGTCGATACATTCACCGCGATCTGCGGGGACCAGCCGAACTCCTCCTCCCATTGCGCAGCCGTTTCACAGGCCTGTTTCATGATCAGATCTCCCAGCTCGATAATCAGCCCGGAAGATTCGGCGACGGGAATAAAGGCCCCTCCCGTCAATTGTTCACCGCTCGGATGGTTCCACCGGGCAAGGGCTTCCACGCGTTTGATTTCATTGTTATCGGCGGTGTAGACCGGTTGATACACGACGTCGAACGACTGGTCCTCAATCGATTGTCGAAGCTGGCTGGTTTTCTGAACCCGTTCCTGGATCGATTGTTTTCCGCCTTCGCTGTAGAAGTTCAGGGAATTTCCGCTTTTCTTTTTCGATTCAAAGAGTGCGATGTCCGCTTTGCTGATGAGCTCCTCGGTTGAAATACCGTGTTCCGGATACAGTGCGGCCCCGATGCTGCATTCAATCTGAAGCTGATTGTCCTGGACCTCATATGGAAAGCCGAGGATATCGAAAATCACCTCGGCGTGCGTTTCGATTTCGTCTCGTCCCTTACAATCCGGGATCAGCAGCGTGAAGACGTCTCCTCCCCACCTCGCGATCGTAATTTTGTCGGGGAGACGCTCTTTGAAACTCCCGGCAAGCTGACTCAGGACGCGATCTCCAAACGAATGGCCGAATGCGTCGTTGAGATGCTGGAACCCGATCAGATCGAGAAACAGCACTGCACCGTCGCGCTCCGTCCCAATACTTTCTTCAAGCTCTTCCTGAAGAAGTTGTTGAAAGGAAAATCGGTTCGGCAGGTCGGTCAGCGGGTCGTGGTAGGCCAGGTATTCGATTTCTCGTTCCTTTTCCTCTTTCGCCTGTTCGATTCTCTCCTCGAACGCTTTTCGTTCCTGTTTGAGGTTGCGGTGTTTTTCAAGAGCCACTTCGATGGAGGACCGGAGGCTTTCGCTGCTGAACGGCTTTTTGATGTACGCGAACGGTTCCGTTTTCTTGGCTTCGTTCAGGACCTTGTCGTCCATGTGGGCGGTCAGGTAAATGATGGGCACGTCGAAGCGGGACTGGATTTCGCGCGATGCCTGGATGCCGTCCATTTCCCCGTTTAGTTTGATGTCCATCAGGATGAGGTCTAATTCATTGTTTTCAACGGCTTCGATGGCATCCTCACCGGTGTCCACGATGTCCGTCACTTCGTAGCCCAGGCGGGTCAGTGTTTTCTCCAGATCCTGGGCAACCAGGCTTTCGTCTTCCACGATCATGATCGATTCACCGGACATGTTACCTCCTCTTTCTCTCTTAAGAAGCGTCAAACGAAAAACGAAATTCCGTTCCGTCGTCGTTGTTGATCGCATACGAGCCGTCCAGCTGATCTTTGACCAGGGTTTTCACGAGCTTAAGTCCGAACGAGGTGGAATCATCCGATGGAGTCTTCTCTGAAATCCCTCTGCCGTTATCACGAACGGAAACCTGGAGTCGTTCCGGTTCCTCCGGGGAGCCCGTGTCGTCAGCTCTGGAAATTTTTATTTCCATTTCTCCCCCCTCATCTCCGGGGAATGCGTGCTTGAGCGTGTTGGTCATAAGCTCGTTCAGAATAATGCCGCAGGAAATGGCCGTTCCGATATCAATCCGTCCCGGATCGATTTCGACTCGAATGTCGATGTCCACCTGTTTCCGGTGGATGTACCGGAGCCGCTTCGCGATCCCCTGAAGGTATTGTTCAAATTCAATGTTGGAGAGGTCGTCCGACTGGTACAGCATTTCATGAAGTTCCGCGATGGAGTGGATGCGCTGGATCGAGGCCTGGATGGGTTTCTGAGCGTGTTCGTCGACCTGGTGGAGTTGCAGTTTGAGCATACTGGAGATGAGCTGCAGATTGTTTTTGACACGATGGTGGACCTCCTCCAGAAGCACCTCTTTTTCACGAACGGACTGTTTGAGTTCTTCGGTCAGGTTTTTGTACTCCGTTACATCTTCGCAGATGCCCACGATTCGGGTGATTTCACCGTCTTCGTTCCGTACCGGGAAGCTCTGGTCGTGCACCCAGCGAACCGTTCCACCGGGTTGTTTTATTCGATACTCGAGGTCGATGTCCTCCGGGTCATTTCGGACGCTTTGTTCCACGCGTTCGCGGTCTTCCGGATGGACGCTGTCGAGCCAGTTCCAGCGGTCTTCGGTTAACTCCTCAAGGGGAC
This sequence comes from uncultured Planctomycetia bacterium, assembly GCA_964606115.1. GTDB lineage: Bacteria > Planctomycetota > MHYJ01 > CAYXQY01 > CAYXQY01 > CAYXQY01. The sequence goes on from CAZSFH010000167.1 coordinate 3,800, forward strand.
GGCCCCAGATCTCTTCCGTGCTCGGACTCAGGTATAACTGTTTATTTCCATCCGGCGAGAGGATATAGAATACTTCTCGGACGTTTTCGACCACCATGCGAAACATTCGCTCATGTTTTCGTTGTGCTTCCTCCGCCTGTTTTCGTTCCGAGATGTCTTCGAAGATCGACACGAAATGCTGCACCGTATCGGTCTCATCGGTAACCGGCGCTGACGATAAGCGCACGTGAACCGATTCTCCGGATTTTGTTTCTCGGACGAGCTCTTTCCCCTTGATCGTGTTGCCGTTCAGGACCGTCTGCAGGTGTTCCTCAAACATATCGAGTTGATCGTCCGGGACAACCGGGGGGCGGGCGCCGAGCACTTCCTCTTTTGTATACCCGAAAATCTGTTCACAGGCGGGATTCCATGTTAGAGCCCGTCCTTTCTCATCCCCGGTCCAGATGCCGACGGGGGAATGTTGCTCGATCGTCTGGAGAATCCGGTAGGTTTCCTGGAGTTCTTCTTCCGCCTGTTTTTGTTCGGTAATGTCCTCGAAAATACTTACGAACTGCTTGACCTCTTCCTCTTCGTCTTTTACAGGAGTGGACGAAAGGCGCACGTGGATCTCTTCACCGGACTTGGTTTCCCGGACCAGGTGTTTTCCGGAAATCGTCGTTCCGTTGAGAAGAAGGTCCAGGTTTTCTTGAAATTCATGTTGTTTGTCGTCGGGAATAAAAGGTAATTTTTGTCCGAGGATTTCGTCCTTCGTGTATCCGAAGATTTCCTCACAGCTGGGATTCCAGGTCAGGACGCGAGCGTTTTGGTCGCCGGTCAGAATGCCCACCGGTGCATGTTGTTCTATTGTGCTGAGGAGCTGGTTGGTTTCTTTCAGTTCGTCTTCCATCCGGACCCGGTCGGAGATGTCACGGCCCTCGGGTAACAGATGCGTCACCTGGCCGTCGTCGTTTTTGATGGGGGTAAGGGAGAAATCGATCTGGTGTCGATCTCCGTTTGAATCCTGATGGTGCGTTTCGAAGCGGACGAACTGACCTTCGGCCGCTTCGTCGATTTTCTTTTTCAGTTTGTTCTGCTGTTCGTCGGAATGGGTCCACCAGGGGGTTTCCCAGAACAGTTCTCCGCGTACGTCCTCCTGTTCAAGGTTCAGAAAGTCAAGAGCACTTGAGTTAGCGTGGACGATGGTGCCATCCGGTGTCAATAACCCCATAAATTGAAAAGCGTTCTCCAGAACCGATTCGTACACGTGCAGACGGTCAAGCCGGTCCGCCGTTTCACGATGGAAATTGTACGTGTCGACGGCCTGCTGGACGAGTGTGTTCAGCATTTGATCGTCCGTTTCAGACAGTTGAATTGGATCCTGATTGACGAGGAGGAGAGCTCCGTTCAGTGGCCTATCCGGAAGTTGGAGGGGGGCACCAATCAGTTGAAGCTGGGAAGGAGGGGTCGAGGTCCAGCGGTCGAGGAGGTCGCGTTCGACGGAGGCCGGCGATCCGGTTCGCCGTTTCTGGTTCAGAACGAGGTTCCGAACGAATGAATCCGCCCCGGACTCGATGGACACGGTCTCAGGTGAGGAGGGATCTGTTGTGAAGAAGGTTCCCCGGTCTGAATGGAGAAATGCAAGAAACGCTTCCTGAACGTCAAAATACAGCCGGGCGGATTTCAAAACATGACGGAATTGACGGTTCAACTCGGAACTGGAAAGGAACGAGGAAAAACGCTCCGATTCGGCTGCATGTACATCCGATTGATCCATGTTCTGTTTCCCTGCTCTGATGGATTCCGTCATGAAACGATCCGCTTCAGGACTCCCTGTGAAACGTTCACTGAATGTGGCATTCTGTTTTCATCGTCCTCCGCCGTTCTGCCTGCGGAGGGTCCAGGACGAGACGTGACACCGCAGACGAACCGTTAATAAAGAACCCGAATCCAGGTCTCTTTATTTCGGAAAATCTCAATGATCTTTTATTTCCCCACAACGTCCTTTTTCGATATTGTTTTCTGAAAGATCCGTGACTTTCACCGAAATAAAGATGCTGAGGTTGCGTATTTGTTCATGAACATATTAGAGTATATCCGAGTATGCATTACTATTTAAATACGTCAGGACGTTTTTCCAGGACGCATGTCACGGATTTTAATTCATTCATCGATTTGGTTATATTGTGTATAACTCTTAGCTTGAATCTCTATGCGAACTTCGTAAACGTTCTTCGGAACGATATTTTGTCACAGGAGGATTGATCGGATCATGGCTATCGAAGCAGGTTTTGCTGGCTCCGGATTTGTCGCCGAGATTCATGCGGATGCCGTGAATCGAGTTGGAAGCACGGACGTGAACTTGAAAGGCGTTTATTCCCCGACAAGAGAAAATAGGGAAGAATTTGCCGAAGAACACGGCATCCAGGCGTTTGGCAGTCTCGAGGAACTGATGGACAGCGTAGACGTCGTACACGTCTGTGCGCCGACCGCCGAACATGAACGAATTGCCAGGCAGGTGCTTGACCGTGACAAATCGGTGATTGTGGAAAAACCTCTGACCGGGTATCACGGCGAGGATCACGAGGATTTCAACGGGGATACCTTTCCCAAGCAGGACGCCCTCGACAAAGCGATTGCCAGCGTGGAGCGTTTGATCGAAGCCGAACGGAAAAGTGAAGGACAGATTCTGTACGCGGAAAACTGGGTGTACGCTCCGTCCATTCAGAAGGAGGTTG
>CAZSFH010000168.1:0-6199 GCA_964606115.1 uncultured Planctomycetia bacterium
CGTTTCGAAACAATCACCGGTTTCGTTGAATGCTGCAGGACCTGTTCATCTGGCAAATAAACGAGCAGCAGCCGGCATTCCTTCTTGAAAAATGCTGAGAGGGAAGGAAAACGCCCGATGGTAGATTGAGTATTTTGGCAGCTAAGCTGTTGACCTAATTTTCAGTTCCTGTCTCCAGAAGGAAATGAATGATAACCTGAAATCATTTTCCCCTTATGATTTTCTTTTGAACTGAAAAATCGTCCCCAAATTTCTTCCTGTATTTCTTCTCAATGGCCTGTTCTAATTTTCTTGTAACCTGACTCTTTTCGAGATAATCACCTGCGATCAATTTTAACGTATAAACGCCAGATTCACCGGTATTCTTCAGTTCAATTGAGATATCCCGTTTCGAGTCACGAAAGATTTGATTTCGACTCGTTTGCTTTAGATGATATTTGCTCGCAAGCGATTTCAGGATTGATATGATGTTCCTTCTTCTCTCTTCTTTATCCCGGTTCTTATCTGAACGAATATGATAAACGACCACAGATATTTGATAAGGGGTGGTTAGTTCTTCTTCCCCAAAATCTATTGTTGCCAGTGTATAAGGGACTGTATATGGAAGTGTGACGATATCACCTACAACGGTGAAGGGAAGATCAAAAAAGCTAAATGTCGCGATAACGATTGCCGCTGACGTTGCCTCTGGTCCTGCGTTTGAATTAATCAAATCACGAGAGCCTTCGACCCATAATTCCACGTGAGCTCCCACCCCCCCAAACGGGATCTTATTTTTGCGTAGATTTTGATAAGTACCACAACCCGATTGAAGCAGGAGAATGGTGCAGAAGGTAACCAGGATACCGAACCTGATCGGATTACACGTCCACGGACGTTTTACACTGGAGCTTTTACGGGTCAGGAGTTGAGGAGTTATGTTCATTGCTCAAGACTTAAAATTACTTTGGACTGCTCTCTGAATTTGATAGTTTCAATACCTTTACAGGTCCATCACTGTGCTGGCCACCGGATGCTATAATGAGAAATTTTCCATTTGGAGAGAATGTAGATGAGGGAATACCAGCAGACGAAGAATAACGATATACTTTTTTAAATCCGTCAGTTATCCGTATTACCTGAATAACCCAAGATGATCATCACCGTTTATTGAAGAACTGTCAAGATATCTACTACCGGGTGAAAAAGAGACAACCGACAAACCGTACTTCTGGCTATATTTATGTACCTCCTTAAAGTTTTTTCTGAGGTCAAACACCCTTACCTGATCAGACGCGGCGGCAAGATATTTCCCATCCCCTGAGAATGATAGACTGCTAATCATTCCCTTCATACCAACGGAGTGAACCGTTCTGTAATTGTTTTCCAGGTCAATTACTTTCATGGTCCCATCTATGTTATCAGTAAATGATCCATCCCCAGATACGAAATATTCATTATCCGGCGAAAAAGATATGCTGCTCACCGCTGATTTGTGTTTATATGCATGAACTCGTTTTACCCCTTTGCTCAGATTTACTAATATGATTCTTTTTTGATTGACGGTCGCAAAAAATTGACTGTTCGGAGAAAAGGAAATCGTGCTAAGCTTCGCGCCTTTTGAAGGTAATTTTTTGACCTTTTTCAAACCGTTTTTCATATCAATAAGCTTCACGATCGGATACCTTCTGAGCGCAAGATAGCTGCCGTCGGGAGCGAACATCAGCGTTTGAGCAGAAAATCCTTCAAGCTCCTTTTGCACCCGAGGTTTTTTCCCGAGTCGAATAAACTTAACAAAACCATCCACCCAGGAACATACAAGAAATTTTCCGTCGGGTGAAAATCTAACTTGCCATGTCCTACTTTTTTCAGACACGGTAAATATCTGCTTTAACTCATCCTTTAACGTCAGAATTTTTACCGTGCCATTTAAAAGGGCAACCCCCAATAGATCACCATTCGGTGAAAACTCCATGGAATTGACAGGACTATGATACTTTTTTTCGTATTTATTTTTGAAGCCCTTTTCCATGTCCTTTACGATTATTGTCCCGTCGAAAGAACCGGTTGCCAAATACCTGCCGTCTGGAGAAAAAACCTCACTTAATACCCCTTTTCCATGAGAGTACTCGTGTGCTATATCAAGTCTCTTTGGTCCCTGTGCATAAGCACCACAAGGGATCATCAAAATACAAACCAATAAAAATAATCGCTTGATCAAGATCATCTTATCACCCCATTTATTTTAACTCACATTCTGTATAACTTGGTTCATCACCTTCACAAAGACACTTATGAAGCCTAGAATCTTTACTTGCAGCTACTGACGCCTTATATGAACGTGCATGACCTCCTATATAGTCCTTCTCCTTCTGAGGGGTCAGAGGTGTCCATTTTTTCACCACATTACTTACCATGAGTGTTTTCTTTGTCACACATTTCCCTTCACAGCATACCCGTTCGTCTATATCATCTATGGCACCAGCATCATTTAGAAAATTTTCCCATAATCTAGGTAAATCATGATATTGCCATGTACCAAACCCAAATTCATGTCCAAATTTTGCCCCCTGCCAGTTGGAAGCTAAATCTTCTTGAGTCCACGCACTTTCACTTCCCGTAATCTGTTGAATCACTTCCATACCTACACTACCTTTATATGCCTTATGTTTCCCCCAATAATCACCATATGCAGCAGATCTCCAGAAATGTCCTGTATCAATCCATCCATATTTACAGGTATAAATAAATCTGTTATCACTCCAAGTTGTCGGATGGTTCCATGATACAGCATCAACAATGTCTTCCTTATTTCTAATTCCCTCTTTGTTTACAGCTTTTTTAACAAGGTTTCTAACATCTCTAACCGACTCAGAACGGGACTCTAAATTTTCAGGAAATGGTTCAACTCCGAACCCAATTGGATCTACTGAAACTAACGGTCGACTCGAAAATGATGAATATGCATTCCCATAAGCCAACACATCATACCATACCCCCATCGGATCACGGGAGATAAACCGCCCAAGACGGGAATTATAATATCGATTCCGGTAGAAATACATTCCCGACTCCACATCGAAGCGGCGGCCCTGGAACATGTAAGGGTTGTGCAATTCTGATGAGCCATTCACCGTAAGTTCATCGTCCTGTGTGAACCACTGGTTATCTCCTCCTGCATCGGTAAACACGGTCTGCCGGCCATAAGCATCGTACTGGTATCCTTCAACGATACTTCCCGTTTCATCGGTTAAAGCAAATGTAGAATATTGGGTATTACAGTGATAGAAAAGCCTATCGTCCCCTGAGCCATCGTTTAGATCAGCAACCGTTTGCCCATTGCTTCGGTCATCACGTGTTAATGGCTCGTCAATATAACGTCCATACACATACTGCCGGAGGACATTATCACTGCCATCCTGCTCCTCAACTACCTGCCAGTCTTTTAATAAGTCAGCGAAGCTGACAGCCGATAGTCTGTAGCCGGTAGCCGATAGCCAACCACCAATCATGACTCCGCCTGCTCCTCGAATGAGTTAATTAGCCCGGAAAGCATACGGTATACCTCATATGCCTGTTCGTGTGTTTGTTCCGTTTTTCCCTCCTCTATAAATCCGAGTTCTTCACTTATTTTTAGACAGGCGGCCAATTCGTACACACTTCCGCGGGCATTGTACAGGATTCGAACGAATTCCTTATCCGTATTTCTCCCTTTTCCTTCCGCGATATTCAAACCAATCGACGTGGAGGCACGACGAATCTGGCTCGTAAGCTCAAATTTCTCTTCCTCCGGGAATTCCTGACTCAGTCGATAAATCTCTTTTGTAAGTTTCAGAGAACGCTTCCAAACGTTCAACTTTTTAAAAGGCCAGTCAATTTTCGAAAATCTGAGATTTTCAGCCAATAGTCTATCGCCGATGGCCGATAGCTTGAAACAAAAATTCAAAACGTGAGCGTTCCAAAAGATTTTCTCCGTTTTTTTGATTTGCTTTTCTGTGTTTGCTATCGGCTATCGGCTGTCGACGATCGGCTACAGACTGTTTTTAGGTGATATTTCCGTTGTCGTCAAGTTGATGCATAGCTGTGTTCTCATCGCCATATGTGGTGCCGGCCTCCTGTTCGATTTCGTTGTAGTCGTATTATCCCGGCTTTTTGGATTGATCGTTGCATCACCGGTACTGGTCTTTGGGTTAGTAGAATATCAAGAGGTCGTCTGTTATTTTGCGGGGCCTTCTCGGTCTGATAATGGCTTGATCACCAGTGTCTGTATGGGATGTTGGGTTTCCACAATTTTGAAGCCCAACCGTTCGAGTTCATTCAATATAGCTTTCTCATCATTGAACGCCGATATTTCTGCTTTAAAGTTGTATTTTCCCGTTCGTCCCGTCCTGTTGATTACTGGACGTTCTAATCTTTTATTCAGGAATCTTCTTATCTGGTCCATTGTGACTGCTCGAAACTTATATTTCCCCTCCCGGGTCCCCATGAAAAATTCTTCGTCAGCTGAAGACTCTTCCGGTTGAAACTTCTCAGCAGATGACGTCTTCATTAGGAACACCTGCCGGGATTTCTTCATTTTCTTGATTTCGACCCCGAAAGCCTGTCGATAGGCCTTCTTGATTTCCGACTTCACTTCATCTCTATCGTGTAACTTATTTTTGGACTTGATGTCATACAACTTATCGGGGAGCACCTCTTTCCCTTCTATTACTCGAACTTCCTCGAAAATATACCAGAGCGGAAAGACCGGTGTTTTCGCTATGAATTCCATATCTACGTTTCCTTCCCCTGTTTTCCCCGGCCAAAAAAACTTGTGGTGGTCCTGTTTCCCGGGATGCGTTTTCCGAATCGAGATTGCCGAATCTGGACTCAAGTTCGGTCCCTGATCCAGAGTTTTTCCCAGTTTCCTGGAGACTTTAAACCGGGTTGTCTCGAGTTTTTTCTTCCATCTATCTAACTGATCTTTGACGGGGTAAACTTTCTTGAGCAACCGATCGACCCTCCGGTAATCTTTCCTTCTCATTGACCAGTCAATCATCCAGATCAGCCTTTTGATTTCGTCTTTGTGTTTTTCTATCTCTTGCTTGCTCATATCAGTGAAATCCGGAAGATCTTCGCTCGTGAAATGATCATCGGATTCGAACTCTTTTATGATCTTATCAATTGTGTCTTTGTCTATTTCATCAAAAGGTGTTTGAAAACGGGCTACACTCTTCGTCCTGCCAATCAGTTCCCCGTTTCTGAACTTTGAACCGGTTAGTGTCCAATCTTTTTTATTTGCTTTAGGTTGAAAGTCACCAATCGTATGACCAACGTACCCTTCCCCCGGATTATATACTGTCCAGGAAATGAAATGAGATTTTCCAATTCGTTTTCCGATTGATATTCCAGTCGTTTCTTTATGCCTCCCTGATATCAGCCAACTACGATAACATTTACACCTGTTGCTATAGGTGGTAATCTCCCACTTGATCGTTTCAGGATAGTAGTTCACAACGAATTTTCCATCGATGTATTTCGTGAGAACTGAAACCGCTGCCTCCGTAGTTTTTTCGCCCGTGAATTTGCCTGAGCTAACAGAGGTAAATTTGTTTTTTAGCTCATACTTCCCCGGTTTCGGTAATAATTTGAGTGGTTTAAGTTCTAACTTCGGATCGTGTTCTTTCTTTGCAATATCCTTCAATTCTTCAAAACTGTACTTATACCTCCACTGGTTCTCGGCCTGTTTTTCTTCTTCATTCTTTTTCTGCTGAGCAAAAGAAGAGGTCGATAACACGATCGTAAGTATGAGTGTGCAGGTCCATAGGGTCTTCTTGTTTTTCATGATGTTCCCCCCATCTTACAGAATATTTTTCTAAAAAGATCGGATCAAAATGACCTACTTCTTACTCTTACTTCTCGTTTTTTCGTTCTTTTTTTCACGGTTCCCGGTCTCCGCCCTGCATTCAGCATGTCCTTCAGTCGAGTTGCTTTTTGTTCATATTTGTTTCACCCGGAATATACCTTGCACACAAGACCGATTGAACGGAGGGGTAAAATCTCTCGGGGAACATTGAACCCGGACGTTCGACATTTCGCATCCGTTCTTTTTCCCCCGCATCCCCCGGAAGTGATCATATTATAGGTTAAATTGCAGGGAAAACAACCCTTTGATCAATGATTTTCGCATCTACGCCGAGACTCGCATGGAGTGGATCCAGTGTGACTTCGCCGCCCAGAC
>CAZSFH010000168.1:6209-6421 GCA_964606115.1 uncultured Planctomycetia bacterium
TCGCATCCGGATGGTTTCTTCTTCTGAAACCGCTGGATTTTCTCGAACTCATCCCTCCTGAACCCCTTTTATCCGACGGCCGGTAAAAATCGATTTGCCGTTTCGTGAACAATCGGCGGGGGGTAGCGCCTATATGTATGAAGGAGGGATTGGAATTGAGCACGTTCCGGTCGTTCTAAGCCGTTAATGTCACGTAACGTCATTCATTCGAG
>CAZSFH010000169.1:0-6390 GCA_964606115.1 uncultured Planctomycetia bacterium
AACAAGGTAAACGAGAAACGTGGTGGGATGAAAAGATAGACGGTTTCGGGATAAGAGTGTCTCATACTGGACGGAAATCCTTCTTCGTGATGTATCGAATGGACGGGAAAACCCGCAGACATACGTTAGGTAAATTTGGCGTCGTTCAAACCCGGTTTACACTTTTGATTAATTTCACAGGCTAAAAAATAGAAAAACGTCCTCCCGATTAATAGAAGAGACCAATTTACTTCTTCTAATACCGGGAGGACGCAATATGTCTGATTCAATTATCGGTATTTCTTTTCTTGATCATGAAGTTTCAGATCCTGATTTCTCAAGTGCCGAACGCCTCAGTGACCAGGATCGCAAAGAGATTGCCCTCGAAGCCATCTCCAGTGAACAATCCATCTCTTCCATTGCCAATCGATACCAGATCAGTCGGCCCACCGTCTACGAACAAAAAGAGCGTGCCCTAAGTGCCATCCACGAAGAGTTTGATACCAATTCGGACGCCGGAAATGTGTTGTTTACCCTTCCGGTTACCAGATCCCTGATCATACAGATGGTGATTGGCCTTGTCCTCATTTGTGGGGCCTCCTTTCAGCAGGTTGTTGAATTTCTTCAAAGCATCTTCGGGTGCTCGATCTGTAAAGGGACCGTTCATAATTATCTGCAGCGGGCAACCGAAATTGCAAGGGAGGTGAATGAGAAACGTGATCGTCAGCTTTTCTCCGAGATTGAGGTAACCGCCCGCGACGAGATCTTTCAGACCAGCAAGCCGGTCCTGGCAGAGATCGACACCGACTCCACCTATATCTGTCTTCTCTCCGAAGAAGCCCGTCGGGACGGGGAGAGTTGGGCAATTCGGATTATGGATCAACAGCAGAAAGGGCTTGATCCGGCGTACAGTATTGGTGATTTTGGCCGTGGCATGCGAAAAGGGGCGGATCAGGCAGGAGGTGAGGTTCCCTTTCACGGAGACGTGTTTCATCCGATTAACGAATTTGAAGAACTGGTCAATTATGTGCTTAAGAAGGCTGAAAAAGCGATATCAGAACGTGACAGGCTGGAGAAAAAAATGAAACAGAAGAAGGAAAAGGGGGAAGGCAACACCCTCTCCAGAAAACTGGCCAACGCCCGTCAAAAGGAACAGGAACTTGTGCGCCTTCACGATGACCTGGCCGCGCTTGCGGACTGGTTTCGGCATGACGTGCTATCGGTAGCCGGTCCGGCGACACAGGAACGAAACGAGCTGTTTGCTTTCATCGTCCAGCAGCTGCAGAAACGGGAGGAAAACTTTCCGGACCGGATCCGTCCGCTTCGAAAGAAACTGGCCCGCCATCGGGATCAGTTGCTGGGGTTCAGCCGGGTGCTGGATCAGAAACTGGAGGAGATCGCCGAGCGGAACGATATTCCACGGTTTCTGGTACGCAACCTTTGTGAGATGCTCGCGCTTGATGAGCAGTCGAATTTGAAATGGAAACGGAGGAACGAACTGATGGGCAAACTGCAGGAGAGCTACTATGAGGTTGAACAGGAGGTGCGAGAGGTCATACGGGAGGTGACCCGTGCCAGTTCGATTGTGGAGAATTTGAACAGCCGGTTGAGAAGATACTTCTTTGTCAGAAGACAGATTGGAAACGGGTACCTGGATTTGCTTCGGTTTTATTTGAATCACCGAAGATATCCAAGAAGTCGACGAAAAGAGCGGGTGGGAAAAAGCCCGATCCAGTTGCTGAGCGGAGAAGACCATCCGCACTGGCTTGAGCTTCTTGGGTTTGATCGGTTCAGCCAGAACTGACACCCCCTTTTTCGTGCTTTACCGTGCCTGGAATTTCTGATGAAAAGAGATGCGGGTGAGGTATGCGTCTGTTAACTGAAATCGGGGGTAAATGAACCACGCCTAATAAAACAAAAACAACAAATACCAACTATTTATTCGATAACGGAATAAATATTTTCTTTTTAATCTTGGTCACTATTCCGGGTGCTATTTGAAAATCGGGTTTTTTCTTTATATTGGATAGACGCAAAGTTAGCACAAAGACACTGCGGACAATCTCAGTCATTGTCTCGTAATTTAACAGCTGCCACTCATCATCCGGTCGATGCACTTGTAAGTGTAAACCTGTATGAACATAAACGGAGGGAATCCTTTTTCCCAGAAAAACAGTATGATCACTGGAAAAAAACTGAGTATTATCTGAGAAAGAAGGGGAGAGATCAAAATTTGATAATACGGTTTTACCATTTGAAATCAGGTCATTACTGAATGCTATGTATTGCACCATTCTGTTTTCTGAACGTCCGATCATGTCCAGATTGACCATGGCCACTGTTTGATCCAGTGGAACAATGGGATTCTTAGAGTAATGATAAGACCCCCTAAAGTATTGTTCTTCACCTGTGAAAAGGATGAAAAGAAGACTTCTCTTTGGTCTATTTTCTCCGGATAAAAGAGAGAATAAACGGGCCAATTCCATTACACCCGCCGTTCCACTTGCATTATCGTCTGCGCCATTATAGATTTTGTCTTTTCCTGGTTCCTTCCAATTTTGATCTTCTTTCTTCAATCTTGAAAGGAGATTTTTATAACGATTTTTCCATGATGTTGAAGGAGCGGAATCTCGTCTATGTTTAATAATTTTTTTCATTTGGTTCAAGGAAAGAGTAATCTCTGGAGGTTTTCCTTCTTCCACCGTTCCGGGACCATCATAATGCGCCCCAATCACAATCCATTGTTTTTTTAGTTCCTTATCTGAACCTTTTATTACACCGGCAACATTTCGAGCTACATTAAATCTATAATCAAAGTTCTGAAAATATGATTTTGCTCCACGTTCTTTTGCAATATGTTTGAGATCCAACGAATCAAACCATGTCGCAATGTATCGGGCAGCAATTTTTTGTTCTTTTGTGCCAGTTTTACGACCAGCAAGTTCATCAGAAGAAAGAAAAGTAACGTGTCTTTTTAAACGAGAGGGAGAAATTTTCTTTATTAATTCTTTTTCAATCTCTGTTAGTGAATTTTTATCACGTTGTGCCGTTATCTTTACATTGGAAAATAATAAAACAACAATGATCAATCCAATGGAAAATAAATATTCATTATAAAACATTTTTAGTTTTGTTTTCCTCAAATCTACCTCTATATTCCGTTGATGATCTAAACAACACAATTAATCAAATTTCTTTTTTAACCTTTTCAGTTTCGTAATAAATCGTTTTTGATGTTCTGAAGTATACATTTTAGGATAGTATATACCTTGTTCCTTCAAGAATTCTTTAATGGTTTTCATCGTTGTCTTTCCAGTAATATATCTCACTCTGTTCTGTTTGTTTAATTGTTTTACCATGATTAAATGCCAGCGAGAAGGTTTGGGCAAATTTGATTCAACCTCTTTCGATAATTGAAATGGCATACTTAAAACTAAATTTTTATCTTTCTCTAAGTCATCAGCAGGCAAATTTTTACTAATACGCGAATATTTAATTGCAGAAAGAAAGAAGTTAGCATATTTTGCATACTCAGAATTAGGATACTTTTTAGAAATAATACGGAGTTTTTTCAAATGGCCCTTTTCAATTTTTGATAAACGAGAATCGTTTAACCCAAATACAAATTTACTATCCTTAAATAGCTTACTCGGTTTTTTGTGTTTTCTATTTACCGGTTTCACCTCAAATTTAACTTTATTAGATTCTAAATCAGAATCCGGTACCTCCAAAAAAATTTTATGTTCCCCCGGCTCAGATGAAATAATTTTATTTTGGTTTGGGTATAAGAAGAGAACGTAATATAGATTATCAATAACAAGATGATCATTTCCTTCAGAAAAATATACTAAATCTTTTTGTAATTTAATTGGATGGACACCAAAACTCGTTTTTACATGATTGAATTCAGATAAATTAAATTTCCTTTTATTAATATGTACTAATATTTTAGGAGGGCGAAAATTATATAATACCTTTTTTGCATTAGCTAAATTATCTTTCGAGATTCTCCCTTTAATATTTAAAAAGATAGGTTCATATTTTACTATTTCATCTTTTACGGCGGATATTTGCAATTCATCACCATATAAAGGGGGAAACTTCAGAAATAAACAAATGATAAAAACATAAAACAACGGTATTTGCTTTTTACAACTCATAATGTAGATAGTTTTCAATTGAATTTATCGACATTCACATTCAGCTTCACATTCTACAACAGTTTTTACAACTTCTCCACTTGGTTTTTCAATGCATTCATTTCTTTTTGTTGTTGTTTCAAAAGGTGCTAAAGGGTCCATTAAACAATTTTCATCGCTGCCACATGTTTGACTTGGAGTACAATTGCCAGGCTTACCGGTGAGTATTCCTTTACAAAGTTCACTCAACCTTTCTTCTTGTGATTCTTTTGCACTTGCACATGTTTCATCTTCTGCAAGTTCTCTTTCATCCATTACTGTAGTTGGAACAGGCCTACAGTTCGCTATTTTTGCTATTGCTTGACCTCTCCATTCAGGGGGTTTAGATGCTATTCCCTCTCCTCCCTCACATTTAAGTCGCCCCTCAAAAACACCAGTATGTACCCTACTCTTAACGTCAGGTACACTTGCTTCAAATTTACATTCTGAAACTTCAAACCATCCGATAGCAGAAGTCTGAATTACTCTCGATCGAGAACATGAGCATTCTGGACATTGATTTCCACCAGTAACATTTAATCGTAATAACTGACCTATTTGAACTGTACCGAAATTTTCTACAAAAAAAGTTCCAGGACAAACTTCGGCTGTCCTTTTTTTGTCTGGTTTCGAATTTTGTCCCCACAAATTCGGAATTAACAAACTACAAAACAGAACTATGAGATTAATGAATACAAATTTTTTAAATTTCATTTTTAAATCTCCCAAAATGAATTAATATAACAAGGTTGATTGAGCAAAACATTTTAATCCTCATTTTTTTTTCGCTTTATTATCCGCATATTATTCTTCGCTGCTTTTTTTTGCCAATCTGCCACCCCTTTCTTATTTCTCAAAACATTCAGTATTTTCAGAGCCTTCTCGAAGTTTCCAGATGCTCTGTACATACTACCCAAACGGAGCATCGCCTGATGTGCCATCGAGTGGTTAGGAAAACTACTGACGACATCCTTTAATATTTCCCGCTTCTTTTTCTGCTCGAAAAACGAAGAGTAAATAACCATCGCTCTTGGCGCGGTATGGGTGCTTCGAAACTCTTTCAAATATCTACTTAACCGTTTCTTAGCCGCTTTATGATTACCCTGAATATTCTCACAATTAGCTAAAACAAAATTGAGATAAGCGATTTGATTTAAGGAAAGATTTTGTTTTCCCTCTTTTTCAATCAGTCTTCTGTAAGCTTTTTCTGCCTCCGCCCAACGTTCAAGTTCATAATGAAAATCAGCCACCATTAAGGCTATAAACAAATTTCTATCTTCGCGAAATTGCGTCTCTTCGGCCTTTGTCGCAAACAGTGTCCCAATTTTGTACCCATCCCGAAGTCGTAGGTAATTTGACGCGCGATTCTGCTTGGTCAGCCGACGACTTTGCGGGTCTACCTTATTGATGATTTTGATGTCCTCCAGTGCTTTTTTTCGGTACTCCTGATTGTCTTCAAGCAAACTCAACACAAACCAGCATAACGACCGATGGGTCTTAACCATCATTTTCTGGTACGGAATATACCAGTCTTCAGCAGTATGCCTATTGATCACCGCTCCCGGCCCACTCTTTTCCCATACCACATTCCCCCATCCTTCTACTTTCCGGAATGTTTCGGGTGGCTTTGTTACCTCCTTTGCTTTGTCGGGCACCTGAAATTCCTCAATCACCTGATCGTGTTTTTTGGCTTCCTTGAACCACGTCAGTGCATCGGAGTAATATTTGATGGCGTCTTTGGGACGATACAAGTATTCGAGCGCAAGGTCGCCCCGAAATCGTTTGGCGGCGCCGACGTAGGGTTTAAACTTGCGACCGGTTTTGATGTATTTTTGAAGCCCTTTATACGCCTTCTTATACCGCCCGAGCTCGGCTCTCACTTTCTCTCTGTAAAAGTATGCGGCGTGTTTGTAGATCGGGGCCACCGGGAGTTTCTTGACCTTTTCCATCGTAATCGGTTCGTTTGAAGCCAACAGTTCGTCCAGCTTTCCTTCGTTGTCTTTGTTCTTTTTTGCAAGCTTGATCAGTTCATTCCATTTGCTCAATGCTTCATTCCATTTCTTTTTGTCCTCCAGCTTTCGGGCGTTCTCGTACAGATAGAATCCGAGGCCATGATCAAGGATTTTCTTGAGCCTCTTTGCCTTCCGGAGGTGGTTCTTGATCCGTTTTTTAATCGGCTTATATGTCCGCTTGCTTCCTTTTGTTATCCTTTGCTCTTCCTCCTCTTTTATCA
>CAZSFH010000170.1:0-6355 GCA_964606115.1 uncultured Planctomycetia bacterium
TTGGAGAAAAGACGAAAGAGATGGATTCTCGAGCGGCAGCGAGAGAATGGATCGCAATGCAACGCCCCATTCTGTCCATGTGAACAAATTCAGACTCATGAACCACGACCAAAAACCGCAGATCAATGCAGATAAACGCGGATAAAAAGGAATGATCGACTGGCACCCAGACCGAAGGGAAGAGACCCTCGTAACACTGACCGCAGGAAAGTGAATCGAAAGACAACGTTTCCCAGACCTGTTGTTCTCGACATGGTTATCACAATCGTAATACATTGCTCGTAGAGCCGTTAAACTGGGAACGAAAGCATCCCTGCTTTCGAAAATAAAAAAACACGAAGGCAAGGATGCCTTCGTTCCAATTATTCCACGAAAATTGTCCGTCGTTCCTTTCGCCTTACGGCTTCCGGCTGCTTTTATCCTATCGCCCATCGCCAACCGCCAGTCGCCGGCTGTTAAACGCATCACGCATCTCGCATCACGCATCTTACGATTCCCACAGTTGTTCAACCCAATCACTCAATCACTCAGTCACTTAATCACTTAATCACTGAAATAACGCACCCAACGCGACCAACGTGAATGACGCGAAACGCCTAACGCTCCGGAAAATCATTCCACCGGGATCCCTCTTAAAAAATAAACCCATTCCTTTACAATACATTCAAACACATCGGCACGAATTCATACCCACAAAAAATGAATAATTCCACGGGAGAATAAATGATGACCCTTCGAGTTCATCACGTTCTGCTTGGTTCGCTCCTTTTTCTATTCAGCCTCGCCCCGCTTTCCGCCTCCGACATTCCGTCCTCCTGGAACTACAAAGTGGACGGTCTGGATTCATTTCCCGTCCTGGACTTCACGAAAGAACAGGCCGAATCCACGGATCAATTCGGAGAAGAGGTGGAAGAGAAGTTTGAAAAATTGGAGCGGAAATTTGATGGGGCCCTGTCCCAAAAAGACCTGAAGAAAGCCCGCTCCATTGCTGAGAAGGCGGCCGAAAAATTTCCCAATTTTTACCGGACCGGAGACTTGTTCGTCGAGTTGATCGAGAAGCGGAACGAGCGGGGCGAGGAGACCGAAAAGCTGATCGAGCGATGTCAGGAACTCATCAAACGGTTTCCGAGAGAAACCTGGAGTCTCACAAATCTGCTTGAGGACATTACGGATACCGAAATTGACCTTTCGTCGTACGATACAGCGCCGATCATCTCCCGGCCCGGTTCGTCTCCGACACTCGACTTTGAGGTGGAGAACCTGGACCAGGTACAGATCACCGTGTACCGGGTCGATCCTGTTCAGATGATGAAATCAGGAATTCCCCTGCAGTCCCCGACCGTTCCCCCGAACGCGGACCCGGTGAAAAAATGGACATATAATACAGAAGAGGGGGATGACCAAACCGTAGACCTTCGCGTGACGGAAAAAGGAACCTATCTGGTCAGCCTCGGCACCCCTTATTACACCGTGAACACCCTGGCGTTCGTCAGTGACCTCGCGCTGATGACGAAAACGGATGGCGAAATGCTTCTCTCTTACGGCGCCGATATGAACGGCAAGAAACCCGGCGAGTCCCAGGTTGTGGTGGCGGACAAACAGCGGATTATTTATGAAGGGACCTCCAACGAGGATGGCGTGTTCGCCGCTCGCCTGAAAGGGGATGCGTCCAACGCGCTGGTACTGTACAGGCGAGGAAAAGACGTGGCTGTATCCTACTCCCGTTGGAGCCGATATCCTCACGGGGAAATTGAAAAAGTACACTTTCAGACCGATCGGCCGGTGTACCGTCCCGGTCAGACGGTGCACGTAAAACTCATTTTCCGCCGGTTCGACGACAAACGGAATCCATTGATCTTCAAGAAAAATGAGGAACGGACTGTGACACTGGAGGATCCGAAGGGTAACGACGTCATGAAGAAGGACGTAAACGTCAATAAATACGGAACAGCCTCCTTCTCCTATGAACTGGCGGACGAACCCCGTCTTGGTGATTATCACATCAAATTAGGTGAAAATACTCTCTGGGGAGACCATAACTACTCCTTCTCCGTGAAGGAATACAAAAAACCGCACTTTGAGGTCTCCGTGAAACCCCGGAAACCGAACGGGATCATCGGGGAACAAACGGAATTCGAGATCAGCGCCGAATATCATTTTGGCGAACCGGTGGCCGGGGCGAAGGTGGAGTACAGAGTCTTTGCGGAATCCACCAATGCTTTTTCAATTGATCCCACCCGAAAAAAAAGCGACCGTTACAGCTGGTGGTTTGAGGAAAGTGCTCGTCAATTGCACCTCCAACATCATTTCTTACACGGGGCGTTCGAAGACGAAGATGAAAAAAGATATGAAAAATTCAACTTGCAGGGCCATGGCCGGTTAAATGACAACGGAACGTTGAACATATCGTTTTCTTCGGTGTCCCTGAAAAAACTTGATAAGGACTTTTTCAAACTTCATGTAAGTGCAAGTGTGACGGACAAAAGTCGACGGGCAATCGCCGGATCCGGATCCATGATCCTTGGAAACGCGAAACGCCGCGTCTCCCTGACTCCGGAACGGTGGTCCTTTTCCCCCGATGAACCCGTCACCCTCCACCTTCGGACGGTCGAGCTTGGTGGAGATCCGATATCGGACACCGTGATCTGCAAGATATCCAGACGGACGGACGACGGCGACGATCTATCTCTGTTCAGAAAAGAAGTTCACACGAATGAACAGGGCGAGGGGACCCTTCGTTTTCAGCCGAAAAAACAGGGGCGATATCGCATCGAAGCGAAAGTGACCGATCGGAAGGGGCGAACGGTCACCAACTCGGATCACGTCTGGGTTGCCTCCCGAAGCTGGCATTCACCGTACGAAAAAGAGCAGGAGCTAAACCTGAAAGCGGATCAGAAGGGATACGTAAGCGGAGATCATGTCCGGATTACGGCCACGACAGCTCAAAAGAATTTCCCGGTTCTCTTCACCGCAGAGAACGGCCGAATCCTCGGGTATCAGGTTCAAAAATTCAGCGGAAGCATGGCCATCCACGAACGAGACCTGACCTCCGAGGACGCTCCGGAAGTGAAAATGCAGGCTCACGTCTTTGCTGAAAACAGGCATCTTACCGGAGAAGAAATACTGCGCGTAGCTCCCCCTGAAAAATTCCTCCAGGTGGAGGTTGAACCGAACAAAAAAACATACAAACCCGGGGAACAGGCCGAGTGGACCCTTCGCCTCACCGATCACCGGGGAAATCCGGTTCAGGGGGAGCTCTCATTTGTACTGGTGGACGAAGCCATCTATCAGATCAAAGAAGAGAAGACAGAGGATCTTCGAAAACTCCTTTACAACAACATTTGGGGCCGGGTTGATACGGAAACGTCGTTCGATTTCTTAGCCTTTGGCGTCGGAAAAGGACAAACGGTTTCCAGCGCAGAGAATCAAACGAATTCAAATTCAAAAGGCGAAAGCACAGGCACATTTATGTCGGATTCAAATTCAGAAAACGAAGGTTCATTTCTCGGGGGAGCCTTTAAGGCTGGGAAGGAAAAAATATCCATCCGAAGTAATTTCGCCGATACGGCAATCTGGAAGCCTCACCTGGAAACGGACGAGAACGGTGAGGTGACCGTCCGCATGACCATGCCGGACGACCTCACCTCGTGGCGGGCGACGGTCATCGCGATCGACGAACAGTCCCGGGCCGGACAGGCTACCACAACGGTCCGGACCCGCCAGGATCTGATGGTTCGCCTCGCACACCCCCGGACCTTTACCGAAACCGATCAGGTCACCGTCAGCTCCATCGTGCACAATTACCTGCCCGACGCCAAAACCTCCCGGGTCACACTGAAATCCGACGGGGCCGAATTGACCGACGGGAAACACCGGCGAACGATCCAGCTCCCGCCGAACGCGAAAAAACGTATCGACTGGCGTCTGGACGTCAACAGTCCCAAATCCGTTACCCTGCAAACCTCGGCACGGACGGATGAACAATCGGATGGGTTGAAACGAACCGTCAACGTTGTTCCATACGGCGTGAAGATTGTCGAAGGGGACGGCGGACTGCTCACCCTGGCGTCGGACCCATCGAACGCGAACATGACCTTTTCCATTCCGGAAGGAGGGCTCCGGAAAACCACGAAATTGACGGTCAGCGCGTCCCCCTCCCTGGGCGGCACGCTGTTCGAGGGGCTCGAATACCTGACCGGCTATCCCTACGGGTGTGTCGAACAGACCATGAGCCGGTTCCTTCCGAACATCGCCGTGCAGAAATCCATGAACCGGCTCGGAATCAGAAACCCGGATCTATCCGGGAAAATTGATGAGTACACCCGGAAGGGCCTTCAGCGTCTGTACAATTTTCAGCATGACGATGGGGGGTGGGGCTGGTGGAAGCGGGACGACTCCGATCCCTACATGACCGCCTACGTCATGTACGGCCTGGCCCGGGCGCGGGACGCCGGATATCAGGTAAGCCGGCGTGTTCTGGGCACGAAACCACAAGATTTCCACGGTGTGTACGGGTATGGTGGGATGGGATATTTGAGGAACCAGATCCCGGAGGTGAAAAACCTGGACACCCGCGCGTATATGCTGTATTCCCACAGCCAGTACAAGGAGCCGGAATCGTCCTGGATACAATCACTGATGGACAAACACGAACAACTGAATGATTTCGGCATGGCCCTTCTGCTGTTGACCCTTTCGGAGACCGATCGGAACGAGAAGATCAAAACCGTTCGATCCCGGCTCATCGAACGGGCTTCCACCGACGGTCGCCGCGCCTGGTGGGGAGAAAGCAATCGGAACGATCACTGGGCGAGCAATCAGCTGCAGAGCACCGCGTTCGCGCTAAAAGCACTCGTGCGCACCGGCGGCGATCCGAAACTGATCGGCCGGGCCGTACGTTACCTGATCACCGCCCGCCGCGGAAACAAATGGCGGTCCACAAAAGACACCGCCGCCGTCCTTCTGGCCCTTTCGGAATACATAAAAAAAAGCAACGAGCTGCAGGCGAATTACAGCGCGGAGATCCGGGTCAACGGCAAACGAATCGATCGCTTCCGCGTTACCCCGGAGATGTTTTCGTTCTCGAAACAGAAAAAGAGCAAAGAAAGCGGCAACGAATGGAAACGTCCGGAAGGGTTCAGGGCAAAGGAGTATGAAATTGCGAGGAAACATCTGCGGGAAGGCAAAAACAGGATCGAGATCCGCCAGGAAGGAGATGAAGGCAACCTCTATTTCAACGCGTCGCTGAGACGATTCGCCCGGGGAAACACATTAACAAAAAGGAAACAGAACGGCATCAAAGTCACTCGAAAATATGTTCTCCTGGAGGAAAAGGAGACCGAAAGACGCCTCTCATACGAACGGACCCCATTGAAAGACGGTGCTGAGCTGACGAGTGGGGATGAAATCGAAGTGCGGCTGACGGTCGAAGCGGAAGAGGCCCGATACCTGATGCTCGAAGATCCCCTCCCCGCCGGCTGTGAGGTGATCGAAAACAAACGAGATCTCGACGAACAATACGACAACTGGTGGAATTACAGCTCCCGGCGGGAAGTCCGGGATGAAAAAGTGGTTTTTTTCAACAGCCACCTGGATGGAGAAAACACCTTCATCTACACCCTTCGCGCCGAGACGCCGGGACAGTTCCACGTCATGCCCGCCCGTGCCGAACTCATGTACAGCCCCGACGTAAACGGTCACACCCCGATGAAGACCATCACCATCCAGGATAAGACCGGATCTAAAAAGTAGCGTGAACAGGTAGAAACGGTATTGAACCACGAACTGGAAGAGAGGTCCGAATGACGAAACGACGTGGCGCTCGTCCTGGATCGCATCTGCGTCGCGGCAATTTTCATTATGAGCGGTCTATACAATCTCGTGCAATTATGTGTAATCGTTTTCGCAATACCGGAGGACATTCGACATGAAAACCTGGCTGAAATGGACCGGATACGTTGTGGGAGGGTTGTTCCTGATCCTTCTGATCGGTTATTTCTCACTGAACTGGATCGCGGCCTCGGCCGTTGAACGAAGCGGAACGTACGCGACCGGCGTGAAAACGGAGGTCGAGGGGATCCAGCTCTACCCGTTCGGCGGCTCCTTCGGAATGGACGCGTTTACCCTGGCCAACCCGGACGCAAAAGAATTCGAATCGGAGCGGTTTTTTCGTTTAAACCGGACCGACGCCGCCTTCTCGCTCACGGAAGTATTCAAGTCGAAGGTCGAGATCCCGGAAATAACACTTCAGGGCCTGGACCTGAACGTGGAACGAAAGGAGGGAAAGGAGAATTATCAGGCCATCCTGGACCGGCTCAACGAAATCGGAGACGGGGAGGACGCCCCCGGCGGTCAG
>CAZSFH010000171.1:0-6331 GCA_964606115.1 uncultured Planctomycetia bacterium
ACGGTATTCATTTACCCGACAAACAGCTGGCCTGTGCCCCCATCGATTCCCCCGAAGGCGAACGGTACCTCGAAGCCATGGCATGCGCCGCCAACTACGCCTGGGTCAACCGGCAGGTGATCATGCATAATGCCGTGGAAGCCCTCTCGGGAGCCATTTCGCGACCAAAAGACGAGGTGGATTATAAACTGATTTACGATGTCTGTCACAACATCGCAAAACTGGAACACCATTCGGTAAACGGGACGAGCAAAGACCTCGTGGTGCATCGGAAAGGAGCCACTCGGTCCATTCCCCCCCATCACGACCTTGTCCCCGAGCCGTACGAGGAGATCGGACAGCCGGTCCTCGTCCCGGGTGACATGGGGAGTTCCTCGTATCTGCTCGTCGGCTCGGAGGGAGCCACGGAAAAAACGTTCGGCAGTGCCTGCCACGGTGCCGGACGGGCGGCGAGCCGAACTCAGATGAAAAAGGAAATGAACGGAAAGGACCTGGACGGCATGATGAACGAACGAGGCGTCTACGTACAGTCCGATACCTGGAAGGGCATGGCGGAAGAAATGCCCTCCGCTTACAAAGACGTATCGGACGTCGTGGACGCCGTGGAAAACGCGGACCTCGCTCGAAAGGTCGTCCGGGTTCGTCCGATTGGTGTGGCAAAAGGGTGATGTATCGCTACGCCCTGAAAAACCTTTTCTCTCAACCCGTCCGCTCAACGCTCTGCGTCGTTGGCATCACGATCGCCATCGTCGGCGTCGTCTGCATCTTCGCGTTTTCCAGTGGACTCAAATCCACCGTTTCCGGCGCCATTAACCTCGTTCAGGGCGTGGCGATCCTGGAAAAAGACAAACCGGACCCCATCATCTCCTCCGTCCCGCTAAAACTGAAACAGCCCCTCGAACAGACCGAAGGAGTGCAGGGCGTCATTCCCTGGATCTGGGCCATCCCCGGCAGCGTGGAGAACCGGCCTCTCACGAGCAGAAGCATGCTGACGCCGGAACTGCTCGGTGGGGTCGACGTGGGTGAACTCGTGACCACGGATAACGGCCACCTCTACAGTCGCCAGCTGACGGAAGGTCGGTTTTTGAAACCTTCGGATCAAAAAGCGGCGGTGATTTCGGAACGGCTCGGGGGACGGTACCAAAAAAAGATTGGTGATCACCTGAAAATCGATGGCACAAAATACCGGATCGTCGGACTCTACCGAACCGGCAACAAGATCATGGACATGGCCATCGTCCTGCCGATTGAACAGGTGCGTCCAAAACGCAACCTTACCAGCGACCACGTCAGTGACCTGTTCGTCGTTCCGGAGGACGGATACGCTCGGAACGATCTCGTGGGACTCGTCGAGGAAACGCTCCTCTCCCTCGACTCCGACGCCCTCGAAAAATGGGACGTGCGTTCCCGGGACGAGTGGGAAACCGATTTTTCCGATATGATGAACGACGTGGATACCCTGCTGTTCCTGATCTCCTCCCTGGCGGTCGTCGTGGGAACGATCGGGATTATTAACACGATGCTGATGAGCATTACGGAACGCACCTCCGAGTTCGGTATCCTGATCGCCAACGGCTGGGCTCGCTCCGACATCGTCCGGCTCGTTCTGTTCGAATCCCTGATCCTCGGGGTGATTAGCGGCGTAACGGGCATCGGCATCGGGTGGGCGGCCGTACATTCCGCGAACGCCCTGTTCAATCTTGCCATTGACGGAGCCACGCCCATCTCTCTGCTGATGTACTGTTTCTTAACCGCCCTCCTGATCGGGGTCGCCGGCGGCCTTTACCCGGCGTATCGCGCGGCCATGAAAGATCCCATTCAAGCCATCCGTTCGATCCGATGAAGACCTCCTCCTCAAACCGTTCCACATCCGCTTCCGCAGGCCCGGAGATCGAAATTGTGGACCTGCACAAGAATTACGACATGGGCGAACAAACCGTCCATGCGCTACGGGGTCTTTCATTGCAAATCCCGTCAAACCGATTCTGTATCGTACACGGCCCGTCCGGGTCGGGAAAATCCACGCTCCTGCATCTCCTCGGGGGCCTTGACCGACCGACCGGCGGCTCCGTCCGTGTTGGCGACCGAAACCTGAATGATCTCGACGACGGAGAACGAACCCAGTACCGGCGGAAAGACGTCGGATTCGTGTTTCAGACCCTGAATCTTCTTCCCAATCTGACCGCCCTCGAAAATGTTCTTGTCCCCTTTATCCCCGAAGGTCCTTTTTATAAAATGTCGGACCAAGCTCGGCAGATTCTGGCGGAGCTTGGCCTCGAAGATCGAATTGATCACCGCCCCGGACGGTTGAGTGGAGGTGAACAACAGCGCGTGGCAATCGCCCGGGCCCTGCTGAAGAAACCCTCCCTCATCCTCGCGGACGAACCCACCGGGGAACTTGACACGGAAACCGGTCAGACGATCTTTTCTCTTCTCCGGCGCATTCAGCGAGAGCGGAATGCCACGGTGATGGTCGTCACGCACGACACCGAATTTATCCAGCCGGAAGACCTGACCGCTTCCATTAAAGACGGTCAACTTGTAGACGAATGAAATTCACTCCCTTATTCTCAATACGACAGACTGATGAAGGAATGGAAACGAACGAAAGACTGTGGAGCTCTCCGTCCGGAGCACGACGGATCCGACGTCGTGTTAAACGGATGGGTCGCCCGCGTCCGTGACCACGGACAGATTCTGTTTATCGACCTCCGTGACCGCACCGGTATCGTTCAGTGCGTGGTCGACACGGAGGACGAGAACGAACTCACGGAAAAAGCGGAAAACCTCGCACGGGAGTACTGCATCGCCGTAAAAGGAACGGTCAAGAACCGGCCCGAGGAAACCGTCAATCCGGACCTTGATACCGGACGGATCGAAGTTCGCGTGGAGGACCTTCACCAGTTCTCTTCGTCGAATCCCCTTCCCCTTCCCGTGCAGGACGAGGAAAGTGTCTCCGGGGAACAGCGGCTCGCGTACCGTTACCTGGACCTCCGGCGCCCCTGGATGCAGGAGAACGTGATGTTTCGTGCGGCAGTTGTTCGAGAAATGCGGTCGTTTTTTGAGGAAAAGGGTTTCCTCGACATTGAGACGCCGTTTCTCGTGAAGGAAACCCCCGGTGGCGCACGCAGCTTCCTGGTCCCGAGCCGTCACATGCCCGGTAAATTTCTTGCGCTTGCCGAATCCCCGCAGGTCTACAAACAGCTTCTCATGATCGCCGGGTACGAAAAATATTACCAGATCGTCAAGTGCTTCCGGGACGAGGACCTGCGAAAGGACCGACAGCCGGAATTCACCCAGCTGGACCTGGAAATGTCGTTCGTTGACGAGGAAGACGTGATACAGGTCATGGAAGACTGTATAGTCCGCATCCTCTCGGAGACGATCGACGTGGAACCGGATGCGCCGTTTCAGCGTCTCGATTACAGCGAGGCAATCGATCGGTTCGGATCGGACAAGCCGGACCTGCGGTTCGACATGGAGATCACGGACGTCAGTGATCTGGTGGAACACAGTGAATTTAACGTGTTTTCGGAGACCGTCCAGAACGGAGACACCGTCCGCGGCCTGAGTCTTCTGGACGGAGCCGACTTTTCCCGATCCCGGATCGACGACCTGGAAGAGGAAGCCCAGGACCTCGGCCTGCCGGGCCTGGCCTGGTTTCGGGTCACCGGGGACGACGAACCGCTGGATTCGCCGATTGCCAAGTTCTTTTCGGTCGAAGAGCAGGTGGATCTCGTTAACCGGTTTGACGCGGACGTCGGGGACCTCCTCGTGTTCGGTGCGGACGATCGAGAGACGGTGTGTGAAGCTCTCGGACAGCTCCGGCTCGACCTCGCGGACGAGCTGGATCTGATTCCCGAGGACGAATATGCATTTGCGTGGGTCGTAAACTTTCCGCTGTTCGAACGAGAACCGGGCACGAACAACCTGGTGGCCTGTCACCATCCATTCACCGCACCGAACCCGGAAGACGAGGACAAACTCGATTCGAACCCGGACGACGTTCGTGCTCGCGCGTACGACCTCGTTCTGAACGGCTTCGAGATTGCCGGCGGAAGCATTCGTGTCCACCGGCACGAACTGCAGAACAAACTGTTTCGGGTACTGGGCATGGACGACGACGAAATTGAGGAAAAGTTTTCGTTCCTGATCGAAGCCCTCCAGTACGGGGCCCCGCCCCACGGCGGCATCGCCCTCGGACTGGACCGGTTCGTCATGGCGCTGAAAGGGCTGGAGTCGATTCGGGATTGTATCCCCTTCCCTCGCACCGGAAACGCGTACGACCCGATGAGTGATTCCCCCTCCACGGTCAACCCGGACCTGCTGGAGGACCTCGGCCTCGCGCTGACGGTCGACCCGGACGAAGACGATCAATAAAAACCATTGATGGACCATCCCGGCGGGCGCATATAGGGCCTGACTTCCATCTTCTCGTGATCGAAATCAACACCTGATTCATCATTAAAATTCCTTGTTACAGTGTGTGTTAATCGGAGCGGGCCAGGTGGGAACCCACGTGGCGCGCACGCTCTGCTCCTCCCACCAGGTCACCCTCGTCGACACGGACCCGGAGCGACTCCAGAAGCGGGAAAATGAACTGGACGTCCTGACCACGGAAGGAGACGGCGCTCTCGTCAGCACCCTTCGAGAAGCAGGGGTCCAGGACGCTGACATGCTGGTCGCCTGCACGGCTGACGACAAAACGAACATCGTCGCGTGTGGAATGAGTAAAATCCTGGGGGACCCTTTTACCCTCGCACGGGTGAACCGAACGGATTACCTCGAGAGCTGGCGGGAAGGACGCCGCGCACTCGGCGTCGATTCCATGGTAGGAGCAAAATACCTTACCGCGCGATCG
Source organism: uncultured Planctomycetia bacterium (assembly GCA_964606115.1). Taxonomy (GTDB): domain Bacteria; phylum Planctomycetota; class MHYJ01; order CAYXQY01; family CAYXQY01; genus CAYXQY01. The sequence goes on from CAZSFH010000171.1 coordinate 4,862, forward strand.
ATCCGGCAGCTCATCGGCCTTCCCCTCGCTCGAGAAATCGACTTCTTCGCATCCGGTCAAATCCAGCTGGCCGAGTTCGACGTGCCCGAAAATTCTCCCATTCACGGACAAACGATCCAGGAAATCGACCAATCGATTGGGTTCGAAGTCCTCAGCTTTCTTGCGGTGTTTTCGGATGAAGAGTTTATATTTCCACGAGGAGAAACATCTGTACACACCGGGGATCGGTTGCTGGTCGCCGGATCCTCGGCGAACGTACACCGTTTCTCACAATATATCGTGCCCCGGAACAAAGAGTCCTCCGTCGAAAACATCTCCATCTTCGGTGCCGGAGAAGTCGGGTATCTCGTGGCCCGGGCCTTCGACGCCAGCGATTACACCGTACAGGTGATCGAAAAGGACCCCGAACGAGCCCGGGAAGTCGCCGAGGAACTCCCGAACACCCTCGTGCACAATCACGATGCAACGGACGGGGAATTCCTGAAAAGCGAGGCGATTGACAAATCGGACGTGGCCATCGCCTCCCTTGACAGTGACGAAAAAAACCTGCTCGTCTCGGTCTTTGCAAAAAACCTGGGGGCCAAACGAACCTTTGCCGTCGTCGACAAAGACGATTACCTGCCAATCTTCGAAAACGTCGGGATCGACGTCGTCGTCAACCCCCGGCTCCTGACCGCCGAGGAAATCATCCGGTTCAGCCGTCGAAAAGAAACGCGGAACATCGCGATTCTGGAAAGCGATGAAGTGGAGGTGCTTGAAGTGCTGATCGATGATGACAGTCAGCTTGCGGAGGTAACGATTCAGGAAGCAGCTTCTCGTCTTCCCCGGGAAGTGGTGTTCGGTCCGATCCGTCGAAACCAGAAGCTGATTCGCTCGCGCGGCGATACACTTTTAAAACCCGGAGATCACATTTTGATTCTCGCCCACATCGATCACGTGGCCACCGTTGAAGCGGAGCTCTAATGTCACTTCGGGTGGATATCCCATCGGTCGTCAGTCTGGTCGGAAACCTGCTCCGATGGTTCGCCCTCACCCTGCTGATCCCGGTGGTCACCGCCCTGATCTACGGGGAAAGCCCGCTATCCTTTCTTATCACGTTCGGCGTGATTCTCGCCGTCGGACTTGCGTTCGAACAATGCTCGGAAGAACCGGAACTGAACCTGCGTGAAGGGTTTCTCGTCGTGTCCCTGAGCTGGATCACCGTCGTTTTTTTCGGCGCCCTCCCCTATTTGCTGGAAGGTCACGGCTCCGTGGCATATCCGCTGAACGCGTTCTTCGAAAGCATGAGCGGCTTCACCACCACCGGCTCGACCGTGATGACCCGCATCAGTTTCGACACGCACACCCGCACCCTGCTTCTCTGGCGCCAGCTCACCCAGTGGCTGGGCGGCATGGGGATCGTGGTGCTGGCCGTCGCGGTGCTCCCCCGTCTGAGTATCGGGGGGGCCCAGCTGATGCAGGCCGAAGCAC
>CAZSFH010000172.1:0-5235 GCA_964606115.1 uncultured Planctomycetia bacterium
ATTGCCGAGATGACGGTGGCGATCGGATAATACACGAAGTACTCCGTCATTCCGGCCCGTGTGATGCCGAGTGCGGAACCAAAAAGAGCACACATAAAAATGCCGCCAGCGTGGATAACGAGAGACAGGAGAAAGGTTTTTCCGAGAGCAGAGGGGGATTTCTTGAACCGGCGAGCCGCAAGATCTATTGACCGGATGGTTTGCTGAAACGGGATCCGGTCGCGGATCCAGCGAATCCATGGATGGCGACGAACGTCGGGATGGAAAAACAAGTAAAGAACAGAAAACATCAAGAACAAAAGTGCCAGCACGGTCAATCCGACATGCCGTATGGGGGGAATGTTGAAATGCGTCAGGGACGCAGCTCCCGCCAGGGAAAGCAGAGCGACAAGACCAACCACCCGATCCACAAACACGGAAAGAACCCCACCCGATTTCGAATCCAGACGACGACCGAGCAGGTAGGCCTTGGCCACATCACCGCCCGTCAGACCGAGGGAGAGGTTGTTCCAGAAGTAACCAATAAAGGTGATCTGTGTGGTCTGGAGATACGTGATCTGGATCTCTTGTGCTTTCAGTAACTGCTTCCACCGGAAGGCACTGAGAAGATGCAATAGAGGGAGTAAAAAAAACGCGGGGATCGCGTACACGGGATTGATACGTTGCCACGTTCCCAGGAGACCGGGCTCGAATAGCTGTCCATCGATGCGACGGACTCGTTTCATCCGAATTGATCGAACCCGGTTGTGATCCTGAAATCGTATCCGACCACGATCCCGATCGACTTCGAGCACGGTTCCGTGGAGATTTTCGACGTTCTCCTGACCGTTTGTCGACGGGGATTGAACGAGAATTCGGTCCCTCACGGGGACAAACTGAAGTACAATGTATATGGAAACCCCGCTGACCAGAAGCCGGAGCAACCAGATCCCGACCCGTCTTCCGGACAATGCGTTCTGATCGTTTTCCGATTCCGGCATTTCCGAAACGAATTTTTAGAAGTCTCCTATCATGACACCGCAGAGCGCCCGCTGAGGTGTACGACACCTTTTCAGACCGGGTCTAAGAGGACGATTCCGTGTTGCCCGGCGAGGACAATTTCTCGGACCACCACGATTTACGGAGCGGGCCGTTAAGACCGGTCAGGGATTTTAACGTCCGGTAACAGGCGGAACGGACCCTGAAATTTTGATCGTCCAGGCCCTTCAGAAGGGAGGGATATGTTTTTTGATTTCCCAGCTTCTGAAGCGCCTGGGCCGCTGAGGCACGCACGTCCGGCTCCGGGGAGCCGGATAGTTTTTTTTCAACGAGCGGAGCGGCACGTTCGTAGCCCAGCTTGCTCATGGCCATAAGAACGTCCTGCTGAACGAGCGGGTCCGGATCGTTTTTAAGCGCTGATGTGAGCGCGCTGTATATTTTCTTGTTCCGTTTCCCAATCTGACCGAGGGCCACTGCGCTCTGTGCTCGGACGAGGGGAACCGGATCGGACTGGAGAGCTTGAATCAACGCGGGTGTCATGCGGCTCATGCGCTCCGCCCCAATTAAACGTGCGGCTCGCCATCGACGGTCTCCCACCTCGGACTTCCGCAAATCGGCCGGATGGACCGACGACGTGCACGTAAGCAGAAGGGAAAGAAACAAGAAAAGGCCTGTTTTTTTCATCAATACATGCCGTTGCGTTTGAAGCAAAAAAAGCGAGGGGTTTTCTGGTCCGGTCTATTTACGTGCGTAAAGTCGCCGGTACTCGAGCACGGCTCTGGAGATGGCACGGCCCAGCTTGCGCTGGTAGGACGAGCTGGAGAGGAGGCGTGCTTCGCGGCTGTTGGTCATGAACCCGGTTTCCACGAGTACGGCCGGGCAGGGCGCGTTCCGAAGCACGTGAAGGCTCTTTTTCTTGATTCCCCGGGACCCGGTTGGAGCGACGTTTTCGAGTTTTTGTTCGACGTAATGGGCCAGACGAAGACTCTTTCGCCGATGTTCCCGGTAGGTTTGTGAGACCGATACCGCAGGCCCGGACTCCGGACTCTTGCGATTCCACTGCTGCAGCCGCTGTATGGTCTCATCTCGATCATGGTCCGGGGACACGAGCACTTCGATACCGCTGGCGGACGACGCTCGAGCGGCGTTTGCGTGAATGCTCATGAACAGGTCTGCCTGCTTTCTGTGAGCGATCTGGACACGCCGGTCAAGATCCCGCTTGTGGTTTCCGGAAAACGAGCGGTCCCTGCGTCGGGTCAACGAGACGTGAATGTTATGCTGCTTTAGGTTTCGTTTTACGTGCCGTGCTACACGAAGGTTCAGATCTTTTTCATGCGTTCCGTAAACCCCTTCAGCACCCACGTATTTCCCGCCGTGACCGGGATCAATCACGACCCGGAACGCGTCGTCCGACGGGGACTCCGCCTTCGTCGTGCGCCGCTTCGGCGGTTTCGGTTCAGAATGCGATAGGGCGCTCCGGAGACGGCGGGCATCGGACGTGCTGAGGTGCAGCGCTCCCTGCTCGAAAAAGGGAGTAGATTCGAAGTTATGCCAGTCCCCGTTCAGGACAAACCCCGACACCCCGGCGGTGAGAACGGCCGTCTGTCGACCGCTGGACACGTGCACCTCACCGGTCGTGTCGGTTTGCTGCACGGTCAGCTGGTCACCGGCCACGGTTCGAAGTGAGACCCGGTCTCCCGGCCTGTACTGCACTGGCGCGCAGGACATTAAAATGATCGATACCAGGCTCGAAAGAACCAGTAAGCCGGAAAGGGGATACCACGACGCTCGAATCGGCAAAAGTTGTTGTTTCTCTGACTTCATCGTTCGCCCTTTAGAATTGGTATAGTTTCGAGGTAATTGTACTACATTCTTATTATATTGACAACTCGATGGCTCGGATCTCTCATGTGGTCTTATGAATTGGATACGAACAACATGTTCGTCTTATAATTTCCTATCGGCAAATATCCCTTCTTTTGTTGAAAAACCGTCAAGAACGACGACGGCGGCTTATGCCGGACCGGTAGGCAACCCATTTATTCGATTTCGTCATACACGATTACAATCCATGATTCGGATTGCTATTATCAACCAGAAAGGTGGCGTCGGTAAGACCACCACGGCCGTGAACCTGGCCGGGGCGTTTGCCGAGAAAAACCTTCGTACTCTGTTGATCGATCTGGATTCCCAGGCCAGCACGACCCTCTCGCTGGGATTCAGCGAGGAGGAAATCGGCGAGACGATGTACGATCTTCTGAATGGCCGCGCGTCCGCCGAGGAGGCGATTCTCGAACGGAACGGATTTGACCTGATTCCGTCCGAGGTGAGTCTCGGCGGTGCGGACCTCGAATTTTCCGAGTTTTCCGCCCCCCAGCGTCTGCTGGCTCGGCGTCTGTCCTCACTCGACAGCGGGTACCGGATGGTTCTCGTGGACTGCCCCCCCAACCTGGGTCTCATGAACATCAACGCCCTGACGTTTGCGGATTACGTTCTGGTTCCCGTCCAGTGCGGTTTTCTTTCACTGCAGGGAATCACGAACCTGTTCAAAACGATTCGACGCGTGAAACAGAAACTAAACCCGGATCTCCGTGTTGTCGGCATTTTACCCTGTAAATACGACACGCGTACGAAACTGTCGAATGAAGTGCTGGAGGAGATTGAAGATTATTTCGGCGATCTGACGCTCGAGACCAGGATTCGCGTTAACGTTCGTCTGGCGGAGGCTCCCAGTCACGGACAGACCATCTTCGAATACGATCCCGAAAGCCGGGGAGCGGAAGATTACCGTGCAGCCTGTCGTGAACTTCTGGAGCGTCTCCCACTCAACGTGCTTCAGGAAGAGGACGATGAAACACCTGGCTATTGAGACGTCCTGGTTGAAAGGAAGCGTCGCCGTCCTCGACGGAACGGAGGTGATCCGGCGTCGGGACATTTCACGGGAGAACGCACATGGGTCCCGGCTGGCACCAGCGGTGTTAAAGGTCCTCAAACGGGCCTCCCTGACCGTTCAGGATCTTGATCTGATCACCGTTGATCACGGTCCCGGTTCATACACCGGACTCCGGGTCGGTGTGTCTTTCGTCAAGACACTTGCGTATCCCGATCGCATTCCGATCACCGCCGTCCCGGCCACCGACGCCATCGCCGCGGACGCGCCCGAGAAGGGGGAACGGTTGTTCGTGATCATCGACGCGGAGTGGGAAGAGGTCTACGAGGCTCGCTATCGGATGACGTCCGACGAGTGGGTCCGGGAGGGCGAGATCCGGACCGCTGATCCGGAGAAGGTGGCGGACGAGGCCGACGATCGCACGCTCGTCCTGGGGAACGGACTGGAGCGGTATGAATCCTGTTTTGACCGGCAGAATGTGATGATCGGCGATCGCGACGACTGGTTTCCCCGGGCCGAAACCGTCGGTCGTCTCGGTCTCAAGGCGTATCACGAGGAAGAGACGGTTGAACCGGTGTCTCTCCAGCCCCTGTACCTTCGTCCCACTCAGGCGGACGTTTGACGTTATCCGGTCCGAACGGTATCCGCCGCGACACCCGATAAGTTGTTTTTGGTTCATTCTGTTCGTCTCCGATGTCTGGTCCACTATTAAAGCTCAAAAACGTTCACCGCGCCTTCACCAGTGGCGACGAGACGATCTCCGTGCTGAACGGACTGGATCTTTCCGTTGACGAAGGTGAATTCGTCAGCGTGGTGGGGAAGAGCGGAAGCGGAAAAAGCACGCTCCTGAACCTGATCGCCGGAATCGACCTGCCGGATAACGGGACAATTCGACTCGGCGACCGGAAAATCAATGATTGCGCGGAAACGGAACGCACGAGAATCCGCCGCCGTCGAATCGGCATGATTTTTCAGTTTTTTAACCTCGTCCCCACGTTGACGGCGCGGGAGAACATTGCGTTTCCCCTCGAGCTTCTCGGGCGTTCGGGCGGAGAGCGCGTCGAGACGCTTCTCGAACGTCTCGGTCTCCAGCCCCGAGCCGACCGGTATCCGGCCACACTGTCAGGGGGGGAACGACAGCGGGTCGCGATTGGCCGTGCCCTGGTGCACCAACCGGATCTGGTTCTGGCGGATGAACCGACCGGGAACCTGGATTACGAAAATGCCGAACGCGTGCTGCAGGCGTTTCGTGAACGGTGTCTCACCGAGGAAGTGGCGGTGGTGATGGCCACGCATTCCCGTGAGTGTGCGGCCGTCAGTGATCGAATGTATTCCCTTCGGACCGGTCGACTGGAACCGTCGTGATC
>CAZSFH010000172.1:5285-6287 GCA_964606115.1 uncultured Planctomycetia bacterium
TTCAACCCCATGCTCTGGGGACTCTCCGTCCTCGGAGTGGCAATCGGCGTTGCCGGATGGGTGGCGATGAACCTCGCAACAAGGCGGGCGACGGGTGCTCTTGAATCTTCAATCCGGTCCACCGTCGGACGGGCGACCCACGTGATTGAAGATCGAACGGGATATGTTTCCGAGGAACGGTATCTGAAACTGGCCCGATCCTTTTCCATCACGATGACGCCGGTCTTGACCGGAGGGGGACGGTTGAAAACCGGAACAGGTTCGGAGACGTCGGAACGTTCGATCAAACTCGTGGGGATCGATCCATTAACGTACACCGCGGTCCAGCCATGGACCTCGGGCGAAGGCGGACGTGAGCTTCCCGTGACGGAGATGCTGGCCGGAGAACGGGTTCTTCTGCTACCCGAATCACTCCGGGAGCGGTACAGGGGGCGAAAGCACGTTGATCTTTACGTCAACGGCCGGACGTCGACCTATCGGATTGGTGGTTTTGTGGAGACCGCGGGCACGACGGTTGCCTACCTGGACATCGGTCGCGCGCAGAAGGAACTGGGTCGGGAGGGACAGCTTCGACGTATTCTCCTCCGGCACGACGGTGAACTGCCGAACCTCGAGCAGCATCTCAGCACCACGGAGACGCTTCGGACCACGGGGGCACGATCCCGCTCGGTCGTCTCGCTGGTTTCTTCCTTCCGCTGGAACGTCCGGGCGCTTGCGTTTCTTAGCCTGTTTGTGGGGGCGTTTCTGGTGTATTGTTCGATGGTGCTCTATCAGACCCGGCAGGAGACGACATTTTCACTACTGCGAACACTCGGGGTCACGTCCTCGGAGATCGTGCATCTCTCGCTGATGACCGTAGCCCTGTTGTCCGTGGCGGGAACGGTCATCGGGCTTGCGGTCGGTCTCGCTCTCGGGGGGGTTCTTGACGAACGGATTCTCGGCACCATCGATCAGCTCTATGTTGACGTCCACGCCCCTTCCGAAGGGGGGGTTCTCACGACC
>CAZSFH010000173.1:0-4513 GCA_964606115.1 uncultured Planctomycetia bacterium
CGTACTCAGCGTCCGATTTTTGGTGCATAACAAGGCATTTTGAGGAGGCAATGCCTGAAAAAAGTGCATTGTCGACGAGAAAACACCCGGTCTGGGCCGTACGAAGTATGATGAAAGCAGGATGCAACTTAACGTTTCCTGAAATAGCTTGAAAGGTTTGATATCGGATTTCTGCACTTGATAAAATAGAGGATTTCTGAAATGAACGTTCCTCAAACTTCAGGAATAGGATGTCGTATTCGTTGTTGAAAAAGGGATCGGGGCTTCTTGCCGTCCTTTTCTTGTGTATTCCGATATTTGCGGGCGATGGTCGGAAAGGTGAGATCCGACTGACGGACGGATCGGTGTACCGGGGTGAGATTATCATCAAGAACAAGCTCCGGATCGTCACCTGGGCCGAGGATGAACTCGGAATCAAAGGGAAGGAAGATTTAAAAAAATATGGATCGGACGGAATTTTCAGGAGATTTTACGGCCGCGAACGGACCTTCGGACCGGGCGTTGTGAAATCCATTCGACTGGAACCTCGTCCCGACCTCGCGTCGCGGGAAAAACCCGCGGAGAGGATGGAACGGAAATGGGACTGGAAGAAACTTGCCAAATTCGAGGATAAACGGGAGGAAATCAGTCATGAGAAAGTGTTCATCGGGAAGCCGTTTCCGGTTCGCGAGCTTCAGGCCGTCGTAAATTTCAACAGCGGAGAAACGCTTCGGGGGTCTCTGGACCGAACGGCGGTGTATATCTATCCGGAAGATTCGTTTACAGCTAAAAAATTTGTCATTCGCTCGAAAGAAAAAGGGGAGGAGGGTGAATCGTTTGAGGATCTCGTGCACGTGAAGAGCGTACGATTCCTCGAGAAGGGAACATCCTTTCCGGAATCTCACCGAATCACGTTCGAGGGCGTTCAACCCGATCGGCCGTCGTCCGTCTGGGCGATTTCAAGACAGACCCTGACACGTCTTGATCCCAAACCGGTCAAGTCGACCGAGCATGCCGTGGACGTGTCCGGCGTTTATGGGGAGGGGGTCTTTTTGGCCGTCCGACACAACGGCGAATACGTGGTGGGCTGGCGGAATCGGGCCAGTGAGAAGTTGAGAAAAACGGCAAAGAAACATGTGAAGGAGATGCGGGATTACTACAACGAGCGGAAACTGCTGGGCGTCCATAACGTTCCGGAAAGTCATGACGTCCTGACCCTCGTCCGCCTGCGGCGGCACGTGCCCGAAACCAGTATCCGGGAGCATCAACCCGAACGGTTCGGGTTGAGCAAAGACAGCTCGTTGGAATTCTATCGAATCGGGATCTGGCGCTGGCGACATAATCCGGAGACCAACCGGATGATCCTGGTGAACCGTGGAAGTTTTTTTCGCCGCGAACTGCCGGAGAGAGGAATGGATACGCCGACCGTTCAGACCAGTCCTAGATTGTGGGTCGACAAAATACAGGGTCTTCCGCGAAACATCGTTGTTGGAGACAATCGTACGGAAAAATAATGAAGCGGAGGAAGCGGTTCACTCATCGATGGAGGTGCCGGATCGGGTGACCCGTTACGACGTTTTGCCCGATAAGAAATCGACCGGGTGATTGGTTCATGGAGAATAAAAACTGATGAGCAGTTCAGTTGATCGAATGTCGGACGTACTGGCTGGATACCTGAGCAGGGTCCGGCGGGGGCGTTTTGTAGCGGGGTTGGTGCGTGGAGTGTGTCGTTGGATGGGGATCAGTTTGTCAGCGTTCGGTGTGCTTATCCTGCTTGATGTGTTCCTGGTCCTTCCCGTCGAGCTCAGGCTTCCAATGGGGTTGATCGCGGTGGCGATCACCGGTTGGTCGTTTTATTCACACGTCATTACGGCGCTTTGCAATTTTAAGAGCCTGGATCGCACGGCGTTCGATCTGGAACAGGAACACGATATTCCCCGGAACCTCCTGATCAATGCCTATCAGTTAAGCCATCAGGAACTGACGGAGGATGAGGCTGAACTTGCCCGGCGCACCGTACGGGAGGGGGAGGGATGGGCGGAGCAAGTTCGTGCGGCGGGGGTCTGGGATTTCGGGGGGCTGCTGAAAGCAGGAGGGTTTGCCGCTTTGATGATTGGAGCATGGTTCGGCGCGATGTCCAGTGTTCCTCGAACAGTTGAGACTACTTTGCTCCGTTTTGGTCTCCCCAGTGCCGACGTGCCGCCGGCCGGCCGGGTGAAGCTCCGGGTTGTTCCGGAACGGGATGTCACCCTGGCTCAGGGGGGAAGTCATCGGGTTCTGTTGTTTGTCGAAGCTCGAAACAAGGGAGCGAAAAACGAGGAACTGCTGAATCACAGACCCCGCATCGTGATCGAAGAATCCCGAACCGTTCCCGCAACTCGGGCCGAAGCCGGTGACGGAATCCGGATGACGTCCGTTTCCGAAGAGCAGGTTAAGAAAATGCTGAACAAAATGGGGGATGTGGTGACGGAGGGAGCGATCGGGCTCGATTCCACGACGACACCCGTCGAACTGGCCGCCCGTTCGCACGTCGCCGTGTACACCTACCGGTTCAACAACCTGAGCAGGAACCGGGTGTTTCGAATTTTTCATGACCCCGGACGGACGTATACACGGAGTTTCCGGGTGAACGTTCATTCGATTCCGGAAGTGACGGAGTCCGAGTTCCGTGTCAAACCGCCCCGATATACCGGCAACGATTCCCGGGCTGTGTCCGGTCCCCCCGCGTCGGTTGAAGCCCTGCCCGGCTCGGACGTCGAGATTGAGGTCGGACTGGACGTTCCCGTGGAGGAGTTAATCTGGCGAGGGCCTGGAGGAGAAATTCCGTTTTCGAAGGGGGAGGACGGCCTCTGGACGGCCCAAACCCGGGTCGAGGATGCCGGTTCGTATGAGATTCGTTCCCGGCGAAAAGGAGCGGAACGACGTCAGGTTGTGAGTACGGGAAGCGTTCTCACCGCACGGGATGATCCGCCGCACGTCCGTTTCGTCACCGATCGTTTTAACAGAGAGGCATGGCCCGGTCAGAAACTTCGATTGGAAATCGCCGCCGAGGATGATTTTGGCGTGGCGGAACTTTCACTCACAGTGAAACGGCCCGAAGAAGAGGAAGGCAGCGGCCGGGAGTTGATGCATCTTCGCCTGGACGGACCCCCGGGTGATCCGAATCCGGAGTCGGTACGACATACGGTACAGCTCGATCCAAGCAAGTTTGCTCCGGGAAACGATTATATGTTTCGTGCTCGAGCAAAAGATTTTCATCCGGACGAGCAGACGGCACGCTCTCGACCTCTTCTGGTCCGCGTCAAAGAGCTGGATGAAATGACCGATGTCAACGAGCAATCGGGTGCCCTCGAACTGTTGAACAGGGCGATCAAACAACAGCGCCGGGCGCTTTCCAACACGCGTACGGTATTGAATTATTTGCAGCCCGTACTGGGAAACGATCCCGATAAACCGGAGGTCACCTTTGACAACCACCGGGTACGAATGGAGAAGCGACAGGTCGGAGTGGACCGGTTGATCAAAAAATTTGCGAAAAAGACCCCGTCAAAAAGACGAGAATTTGCCCGGGACGCCCGCCGGGTTCGAGACGAACTTGTTCATCCGCTTTCCGTGGAGCTACGTGACTTGTCCGGACGAATCGACCCGTGGTTTGGTGAGGAGGCCCGTCCGGTGGTCTCAGGAAAATATGAAGATGAAAAGAACGGCTGGCATCATATTCGGTTTTCCGCCCGGGAGACAAGGTACGCGGGATTGAGAATGGCGAATTTTCACGGGCAGCTCGCGATTTCGGACGTGGAGTTCATGGACGGTGAAGGAACTCCGATTCCTCCTCCTTACGTGAACCGGTTTCGTCTGTCCCCGGAGTTCAGGGAATGGGGGGGACCGGTTGGATTTGTTGAGCTTGAAGAAGGGGAGCTTGATTCGATCGTTTCACAGGCGCTCGATACTCAATTACGGGGCGGGAACGGTCCGGTCGTCGGATTGGACGGAATCGTGGACGGGGCACCGAAGAACGGAGTTGCCCTGTATGCCGTACGTGTGATACGCTCTGATCATCCCCGCCAGGTTTTGCTTTACACCGGCAGCAGGGATTCGCTGAGGGTCTGGGTCAACGGCGAGCTTCAGATCAAAAAGCTCGCCCGACGACGTCCACGGCCGGATCGCGATCGGGCGAAGGTAAAGCTGAAGAAAGGAAAGAACGTCGTGGTCGCGGAAGCTTCCGCCCATAAACGACCACCGGCTCTTGCCATGCGATTTGCGAAGACGGACGGCACGAAACTTTCACTGACGAAAAAGGGACGGCTCATCAAAGCACCTGAAAAAGAAATTATTCACGCGGGTTATTCACCCGAACATGCCGGGAGAGCGATTGACGGAAACTCGAAGTCGAACTGGAAAGCACGGGGGAATGATTCGGTATTGCTGCTTGTCGACGTGGGACACCGCCGAACGCTCAGCGGTGTACGGGTTCGGGTTCCCGGGGATAGCCGGAACAAAAAATGGGGGATCGGTCGGTATGATCTGCATCTGG
>CAZSFH010000173.1:4523-4815 GCA_964606115.1 uncultured Planctomycetia bacterium
AACATCTGCCTCCGAAACTCAATTCGATCGAGAAGAGGCAGGCCGAGGCGGTGGATCGCCTCGTAAGCATCCGAAGTGACTGGCTCGAACGCGAACAGGAGAAGAACCAGCGTGTGGACGATCAAAAGGATACGACGGACCCGGAGGGTGAACCCGGTCCGGCGGTTGCGTCGGAGAAGAAGTTTGAAGATCTCGTGGCGGAGCTGCTGGGCAAGAGCGAGCGGTCGCAGCAACTTTCACAGGAACGGTCGAGTGTTCTTGAGTCCGGGGATGATTTTACCGCCGGCGAACG
>CAZSFH010000173.1:4825-6256 GCA_964606115.1 uncultured Planctomycetia bacterium
GGGAAAAACTCGAGGACATTAAAAAGACCGAAAAGAAACTGGCTCGACAGATGCGGGAAATCGTCCAGGATATGTCGCAGATCGGAGACCTTGATCTTTCCAATGCCACGCAGCGTTCGAACGTGCAGCAGATCAAGGAAAATGCGAAGGACCTGGCGGACGTCAACAAAAAGAAAGCGGACAAAAAGATGACTCAGATCACCGATAACCTGGACACGGCCGCTCAGCAATTGCATGAAGAACTGGAAAAACAGAGCGAAATGTCGTTTGGCGACACCTCCGATATACAGGACGTGCAGGAGATTGCGGAGGACAAGAAAACACCGCTTCCGATGGCCGAACTTCCGCAGACACTGAATGACCTGGTGGGGAAGATGGAGGAGGGGCTGGAGGAGTTTGACGAAAACGCACAGACGAAGGGCAGTATGCTGAAATCGCTTGACGCGGACGGACCGATCGGTCCCGGTCGTCAGTCGAGCACTTCCGCGGAAGGGAAAACCGGGGACGAGCCACCGGATGCCGCGCGCGAGCTCGAAGGACGTTCGGGATACGGACGGACCGGTCGAGCCAGCGGAGAAGGGGTTGCCGACACGGCGGAGGACATTCCACAGGATGATATGGTGCCTCCCGACCGAAAGACCGGTACGTCGCTGGAGAAAGGGACGGTAGAGGACCGCAGCGACGAAGCGCGCGCCGGAGGCACCGGTCTGGGAAAGGAAACGAATCGAACCGGTCGGTTCGGCAAAGAGGGCAAACTACCGGATGAGATTCTGAACCGGATGCGCAAGACCGCGGAAAAAATGAAGAAACTCCGCGAGAACGTCTCCGGCATCGTTCTTGAGCTCCAGCGACACAACCTGTCCACCGAATCCCTTGAAAAGGCCGTGCGGGCGATGAAAAAAGTGGAAAAAGCGGCGGATAAAGGTCGTTTTGACACCTTTCGTCGGTCCTATAACAGGGCTCTGAAAAATCTATCTCAAAGCGAGGAATCGGTGGGACAGGAAGTCGGAAAACGTCTCATTCGCAAACGTCAGCGCAGCGAGGACGCCTCGCCGAAAAATGAACGCCGATCCCCGGTCCCGGAGGGGTACGAAGACATGGTGTCGGAGTATTTTCGGTCGATCGCGGAACAGGGGGAGGCCCGGGATTAAACGGCGTCAACTACGTGGTTGGTGTTGGACGTTCTTACCTGTCGTACTGCTGCTTTTCTTCTCGTCGGGGATCAGTGAATCCGTGCTCCGACCCGTTACGGCGGAAGCGGAAACCCCGAATTCCTCTGACCGTCCGCTGAAAGAGGATGAGATGCGGTACAGAATAAAGGTTCCGTTGAACGATGATGGGACCGCACCCGCATCTCCCGTCACGGCGGTGACCGTGTGTCCGGGTGGGGAGAATCCAGTGGACCTGCTACCCGTGGTCACGGGACCGGGC
>CAZSFH010000174.1:0-6248 GCA_964606115.1 uncultured Planctomycetia bacterium
GAACGATTGACCACCCGCGTGGCGGAAACCATACTTGAGAAGGTGCAACCAAAAGGCGTAGGAGTGGTTGTAGAAGGACGCCACCTCTGCATGATGATGCGCGGGGTGCAAAAACAGAACGCCCGGGCCGTCACTAGCGCCATGCTTGATCTGTTTCGCCAGGACTCCCGAACCCGGATGGAATTTCTTGAACTCCTGGATATTCATAAGGATCGTATTTGACCGGAGACTTCTTTTGCTTCTATGAACACAAAACAAGAAACAGATCATCAAGAAACGGAGAACGATACCCTGCACTATGTTTATGATCTGTTTGGGCTCGAACCGGAACGGTTGAATGATCCGGGGCGACTGCGGGAGTTGATTCAAATTGTACTCGTGGAGGGAGGGTTCACAAAAATGCAGGAAACGGAGCTTCACAGGGTGGAACAGTCAGATCGGGGCTACTCGGGCTTTGTCCTGATCCGGGGTGGTCACCTGTGTTTTCATACCTACCCCGAACAGCATCAAATGGCTATCGACCTGTTCTATGGGGGAACGGATAACGGAGATGCACAGGCGGCAATCGACGAAATGCTGAGTGTCCTTCACCCGGAGGAAGTCCGTGCGCTGAAGCTTCCCAGGAATAAAAGGAAAATGGATTTGAAGTAGTTTAACACGGTCTATTGCTGCATCACAATTGAATTTTCAGGTACGGGTTAGCCGTCTCCTCACTCACGGTCGGGGCACAGTCTCTGCGGGAAGACGTTTTTGAAAACCGTACCCCGACCGTGAGGGAGGGGACGAGTTGTGCCAGGAGTCTGCTGAATAACACGTAAATTAAATTTTGACAGAACACTATGACACTGCTGAAAATCCATGCATAATCCGGATTACCTGTTAACAGCTATTTTCCCGTCTGTAGCCGTTCCGCATGCTCATCGCTCACCGGTGCGTCATATATGATCTGTTGTTCGGCTTCCACGTCGTACGCCCGTCGAAATATTTTGATGCTCATCTTTTCCGTATCAAAAAGGCCGAACGACGCTTTTGGACACCCATCCCGCGGTTGCCCGACGGAACCGGGATTGATTAAATACGTTTTTTCCGGATCAAGTGATATTCTGCGATCTTCGTGGAAGGTTCGTTCCAGAACACCGCGGGCGGAAACCAGGGGAGCGTGGGTATGACCGACAAAACAGATCTGAATCTCCGGATGTTCGCTCTGAAGATATAATATATTCTGTCGCATCCGATCCACGGAAAGAATGTATTCGTCTTCGTCGCGGGGTGAACCGTGGGCCATCATGTACCGATCGTTCAGGACCTGGTTTACCTTACAATCCTGAAGGAACTGAAGCTGATCCTCCGTGATCTGATCCCGGGTCCATTCGATCACCTTCTGGTTTTCCTCACTCGTTTCGGCCGGATCGGACGTTCCGATCAGGTATCGATCATGATTGCCGCTGATGTATTCCGCCGGGCTCAAATCCATCACCAGATCCAGCACGGCGGCGGGAGAGGCGTTGTACCCCACGTAGTCCCCGAGTAGAAGGTACCGATCCACGTTTTCCTCCCGCAGCACCTTCAAAGCGGTTCGAAGGGCTTGTTCGTTCGCGTGGATGTCCGAAAGCAGAGCGTAACGTGTTGACGTCAATGGATCTTCACGAGTTTCCTACTGATTTGAACTCCACTTCGTTAATTTCTTTTTCACGTCCTCCGGGATTTCAAAGGATAACTCGTTGTTATATTTGGTCAGGTTAAATTCTCCGTTTAATTTCATGGTAACGGGAGAGTTGCCGCTGTTTTTTTCTTCATCAGTATCCGTTTTCCCTTCAAGTTTTTCCTTACCAAGTTTTCCATTATTTTTGCTATTCTGTTCACTTGAGTCCCCGGGGTGATCCTGGGATTTCATTTGTGACCTGGCCTGTATCTTTATTCGTCGGATCAGTTTGCTCTCTGGATCCACAAAAATGCGATAGGTGGCGTCCGTATTTTCCGGTTTCACCGGACGTTGAAACTTCTCTTTAAATTTGTTCATCACGTCCTGAATCTGTTTCGGCCCGGGAGTAACCTTCACCACACGGTGTGTTTTTTCATCAATGGTTTCCTCCCCGTCGAAGGAACAGGAGAACCCCTCGTAATTCGGTTTCAGGAGGAGGTCAAAATGTCGAAAGGGATCAAGCAATGTCCGATCAACCGATGTGATACCAAGCTGTTCAGAAGTGTTGATACGATGGGTCGAAGGATTAATGTGAGCGATGGTATCTCCCTGTCCAAAACTCTTGACATTCATTCCGGAAAGCGTATCCGTTTTCAGCCTGAAATCACCGGGCTGCCGGAACACACCTTTTGATATAATCGTCCCGGAGTTCTGTTCGGACGGTGCCGTCATGTCGTAATTTACGTTCAGGTGGAACCCCTTCTGATCCCGTGATGTTTGCACCGCCTTCCTCAGAAAATGGTATGCCTCCGAAGCTGATGTTCCCTCGGGATACGTGGGCTCTGAATCCGCCACGCCCGGGGTCGAACAGCAAAACAGAAGAAGGAGAAAGAAAACGTTACGTTGCATCCTGTACATGACCGAAGCAAATCCAAACTGGAATAAAAAGAGGGAAGGCAGAAATTTCATCTGCCTTCCCCGCTTGATTTCTGAAAGCTTTTCGAAGAGTTATACGTCCGTAGCTTTCACACGTTTCCGATTATTGGCTTTGGTTCGCTCCGCAGCTTCTTGAACTGCTTCCTCCACAACGCCGTTCAATTCTTCAATCGCCTCGGAAGAAGGACTGCAACCCTGATCACGGATCAGCTCCTGCACTCTGGACTTCACAAGCAGCATGTCATCTGCCATTGTGTTACTCCTTAAAAAATCAAAGTTAAAAAAACGATTCAAAAACAAAAAAACGCCACGAGGATTGATGGTGCTCGCGGGTATCCTTTCCGTCCCTTGATTGCCTTCTGGATTTAACAATATCCTATCCGTCAGTTCGTTTCAAGCCGGAATATCCCGATTTTTCCCGGCTGTACAGGGAAAATCGACGTATTCGCGCAATTTCTTAAATAGACCCTGTCCGAAAAGGTGACACGCTCTCAGTGAGAGCACCACCCGGTCAGCTGGTGCATCATTTTCCGATGGAAACCCCGTAAGAAGTGGGTTTTCGGAGGAACAATGATGTGCCAGATGACCGGGTGCTGCCTCATTTTCGAAGAAAACGTCCCGTTTTTGGGTCAAAACCGGCCAATTTCTCATCACCGATGCACTTTTTCGGCATCGCTTCTTCAAAATCGACCGGTTTTGCCTCCAAAAACGGGACGCTGAGAACGCGTCACCTTTTCGGACAGGGTCTAAATAGCTGCAACCGCACGTTCCTTCCGGGATGGAAATACCGACAATATCAAGCCCGTTTTGGACATTTCCAAAACAGGTCAATAGCCGATAAGGAAGAACGAGCTGTTTACTTATCGGATCCATCCTGTAAAATTACGATCGAAACCAGTCTCCGCTTTTCAGTCGAGAGGAAAACAGGCGAATGTGTGGCATCACCGGCCTTGCTCAATTGTCACCGCTTGAACCGACGGATACACAAAACATCAAGCGGATCATGGAACACCTCCAACACCGTGGACCGGATGATTTTGGTTCGTATCGGACCAGGCGAACTTCCCATGGAAACGGCGTGATGCTGGGGCATCGACGCCTGAGCATTATTGATCTGAAAACCGGTCAACAGCCACTGGTCGACCCCCGGACAAACACTGCGCTTGTTTATAATGGGGAAATCTATAATTACAGATCGCTTCGTGAGAAGGCTCGACGAAAACACAAGTACAGCTTCCGTACGAAAACCGATTCGGAAGTGATTCTTCCCCTTTACCGCCATCACGGTCCCGGCTTCGTGACCATGCTCCGTGGCATGTTCGCATTTGCCCTCTGGGATCCGGCCCGGGAACGCCTCCTTCTCACTCGCGATCGGATGGGACAGAAACCTTTGTTTTACCACCGATCCAACGGGAAAATCGTCTTCTCATCGGAACTTGGCGCTCTGGCACATTGCGATTCCATTCCAACGTCCGTTTCGGATGAAGCTCTGTACCTGTACACGGTTCTTGGATACATTCCTGCACCGTTCACCATTTACGAGGAACTTTTTCAGCTTCCACCCGCCTGTACATTCATCTGGGAGGACGGTCGGGTATCGATAACTTCCTACTGGTCTCTTCCACCACCGGGTGAGACGAATCCTATAAAAAATACGGAAGAAACCAGGGAACGATTTCGTGCCCTGTTCAGAGATGCTGTGGAAACTCGAATGCAGGCGGACGTTCCGGTTGGAGCGTTCCTTTCCGGCGGACTCGATGGAAGAACCCGTTCAAACATTTTCGATTGGATTTTCGGATCCCGATTTTGATGAAACGGTGTTTGCAGAAAAACAATCCGAGTACGCCGGGACGAATCATCGAAGTCAAATCGTTAACCCGTCGACGCTCGACGTTCTTCCGAAACTGGCCCGGCATTTCGGAGAGCCATTTGCCGATTCCTCGGCCATTCCCACCTACTATCTCTCGAATTTCGCGGCGGAAGAAGTCAAAGTAGCTTTGTCCGGCGACGGAGGGGATGAGTGTTTCGGCGGGTACAACCGTTACCGGGCCATGAAGTTCCTGCAATCCCTCCGTTTTCTGTCACGATCAACCCTGGCTTCGGAACTGATCAGCTGGATCACTGATCTTCTTCCCACCCCGGAACAACGGCTTGGTACATCCAGAGTCGCGGTTCGTCTTCTTCAGCTTCTCCCGTTCGATCCCGTTCAACAATATCTCCGCATCTCCGGATTGTTCTCACCGGAGGAGGCCCGGTCCATCATTAAAAACAAACACCATTCCGTACCGGATGATCTGGTTTCTCACCTCTTCGAGGAGCGCATGGAGGAAGGACCTTTCCCATCGGAATCCGGAGGAGCTGCAAACGTTGACCTGCATCTTTACCTTCCCGGTGATTTGCTTACGAAAGTGGATATTACCTCCATGGCCCATTCACTTGAAGTGCGATCCCCGTTCCTCGATCCGAATATTTTATCGTTTTCCGCACGACTACCGATGTCCGAGAATTTGACAATGTTCCAGTCGAAGATGTTTCTGAAACAGGCGATGACGAATGATCTGCATCCGGACATTCGAAACCGAAGCAAACAGGGCTTTGGAGTACCAATTGGGTCCTGGTTACGAAAGAAAGAGGGAGAAGACTGGTTGCGGGAATTAACCCGTGCATCGTCGGGAACGGCAAAATATTTCAACCATGAACAAATTGTTCGTATGGTACGCGAGCATCGAAACGGAGCGAAAAATCATCGGGATCGATTATGGCTTCTGTTGATGTTTGAACTTTGGCATCGGGAATTTATGGTATAGATCAGGAATATCTCAAGTTAGTGCATGAAAACATTCAGGACGAATTGAGTTATGAAGTGGTTGTCAATCATTGCCAGAGCAATACAGATCTATAATACCTTCGTTCCTCACAAAAATCCCTCTCTTTCTGATTGTAAGGAACTACGAGAAGTTCAGAAACGAGCAACGACACGCACGGACATCAATGATCACCTTGAAACCCTGTTCGTGGAGTCGATCGAAATTCGTCCGGAGCTTATTGTGGAATTGGGGGTGAGGGGTGGGGAGAGTACGTTTGTTTTCGAACGAGTGGCCCGGCTCTTCGAATCCCCTCTTGTCAGTGTGGACGTGGAGGATTGCAGTAACGCCTCAAACTATGAACACTGGTATTTTGTGCAGCAGGATGATGTTACGTTTGCGGGGGAATTTCAGAACTGGTGTAAGGAACATGAACTACCGGATCAGATTGATATCCTCTTCATTGATACGAATCACAAATATGAACATTCCAGAAACGAGTTTGAGAAATGGTTTCCTCATCTATCCAAACACGCCAAAGTGTTCCTCCACGACACGAACCTGACGAGATTTTTTAAACGAAAGGATGGAAGCCTTGGGATGGGCTGGGATAACAACCGAGGAGTAATCAGAGCACTGGAGGAATTTTTCGAAACAGAATTTGAGGAGTCCGAATCCTTCGTGGAGCTGCAAGATGGGTGGTGCATCAAACATAATCCGTATTGTAACGGCTTCACTATTCTTCAAAGAATTCCCGGGATTGGTTAACGAACGACAGGAATTCCGTTCGGGGTTTCCTCAACTATTGAGCGGGTGTAATGTCAGTCGCTGCATGTGTCCGGGCTTATCGGAATGATACCGGGTCC
>CAZSFH010000175.1:0-6237 GCA_964606115.1 uncultured Planctomycetia bacterium
AAAATCGGGTTCTTCGTAAACGGGCCGTCTGCGGCGTCACTTCTCGTCCTAAACCTGTCCGCAGGCAAAGCCGGAGGACGATGAAAACAGGAAGTGACAAAACGTCACGTCTTCTTTGATCTAACAAGGTGTTTCTTCCGGTTGAACTTCTTACGGGACCTCACTGAATCCTTACGGAGTCCACGTCTTCCTTTCAGGTGAGGTCTATTTTGTCCGAGTCACCTCAAACAAATGCGGTCCCCATCTGAATCCAATGGCACATTGACCTCCGACGTAACGGGGAACGATCCCCTCCGGGACCGGAAACGAAAACTTTTGATGATCAGGGGATGAAGGACGTGAACTCTGCCAGAGTACACGTCCCTGTTTGGAATCAAATACCTGAGCTCGCCAGTGGTTCTTGTTCTTACGAAAGTTATGAAGAAGCACGAGAACGTCTGCCGGACCTCTATGTGCATAGACACGGCCCGGTTTCTGATCGGACAAGGACATAAAATTTCCGGTCCAGCGAATCTTAAATTCAGAGTAGGGTTTCTTCTTTTCAGGTTCAACATGCCAGAGCCGCTCCCAGTTTTTGAGACCGTTTTTATCTTTTTCCTCGACCGGAGGACGTATGACAAATAGCCGCTCCGGTTCTTCCGTCGGAACCATCATCACAGGTTTACCGTTCCGTATGTTGCTGAGGTTGATGTTGAATAGCTCCGGATTCTTACCGGAACCTTTTTCGAGTACGAATCCTTTTGGATGATGATATACCAGGGGAGCGGGGGTATCAGGGCGATAGGTCGAAGAATGCTTCAAACTGTCCCCAGCGTGCCGGAGGACATAAAACGTATCCTGTTGTCGGAGGAGAACAAAATCATCGCGCCTTTCATTCAGTGTGACTTCCCAACGCTTCCGAACCAAATTCGCGTCAAACCCGACCAGGTGAGTCCGGCCACGGGTCCCCGGGATGAGAACTCCGGAAGGGTCTTCACCGCCGATAACAAGAGATCGAGGAGAATCGAGATGTAACGTTGAAAGCACGGATCCGGATCCCTGGTGGAGTTTTGCAAAAATCGTGTCGGAACGACGGCTCCCGAGGCCACGAAAGAAATTTATGGCATCAGGCCGAGGGGGAGATCGAAAAAACGTCTTTATCTCACTGCGAGCATTACGAATAGGTTCCGTTTCATCGGGTGACTTCGATCCCGCGGTTGTGCGTTCTTGAAAATTCTGAAAGAGAACGAAAAGTTCCTGGTCCGGCTTCCAGGAAGGGGCAAACCACACCAGTCGCCGTCTGGATCCAACGTTTCGAGCCCAGAGGCGCCGATGATCGCGAGATCGAGAATATGCTTCCAGAACGTCCATTGAATTGTTCTGCTGGTCCCCTTTCGGTTTTGATCGATGAACGAACAGTCGTCGGGGGGAGAGCCGCACCTCACGAACATTCTCAACCGGCAGATAAAACGACCTATGAACTTCAAGAGATTTCTGTTTTTCAGCAGGACCAAACAACAGCACATCCGTGGATTGCCGTTTTCTATCCTCGACCAGTAACAATAATTGACCGGCACGGGTAAAGTCGGTTCGAACCACGTATCGGCCGGAAGAGAACGGTTGCAGCTTGGATTTAAATGAGGCTCGCCGAGGCATCTTATCGCACGGATCGTAAATCTTGATGACCGCTTGTGAAATCTCTTTAATTTGAATGGGACCGCTTCGATTTTGAACACCCTCTCCGCCGTATACCACCGGGATCCCCGGCTGGGCAATTCCATCTCGATCCGCCCCCTTCCAAAAATCCGGTTTTTTATCAAACAGCCACTGCAAACTCGAATACGATTCATCGCCGGACATCCCGGAAGAGCGTTTTTCGCTCCCTTGATCAGAAAGGGTCTTGCTCAGCTGTTTCTTCAGTTGTTTTCCGTTTACCTTTTTCTCCTGAATCGTAAATGTTTCATGTTCCCGCGTTTCAAGTTCATCAATAAGTTCTCTGGCGAGACTGTGAAGACGTCGTTGCTGAACGAATTGAACCGCGTTGCTAAAGCGCCCGGAATCAGACGTCATCAGAGATGCCCAGCCTTTTGAAAGAACGGACTCTACGGGATCGAGGGCCTTCGTTTTGTCTTTCGAACTAAACTGATGTTCCGCTTCGGAAGAGGTCCCGGATTTGTTTTCATCGCCACCGGAATTTTCCCGATGATCGCTTGACTTCTGTGACGACCTCTCATCAATCAGATATCGATTCAAAAATGACTGTGGGACCTTTTTTAATAGTTCGGGTTTTACCTGACGGAGCTGTTCAAAGCGTGTACTGATGAACTGATCCATGGAAACGCGGTAAACGCCGGAATCTGACCGCCTTTCATGGATCTCGATCATTCTATTACTCACATCGTCCCGCTTCTTCAGATATTTTTTCCATAGCGTTTTATAGAGACTGATGAGCTCTTCATATTTCTTCTGGTGAAAGAGAACACTGTCAAGTTGCCCGAACACCTTGAAGTATAACGACGTCCCGGGACTGATCCGCTTCAACGCCTTCCGTGCGAGCGCGGGAATCACGTTCCACTCTTCGTTTTGCCGCGCTCGATCAACGGTCTTCAACAGAATTTTGCCGTACAGCTCCCGGATTGCTTTTCGTTTGTTCTGGTCGAGGCGATTCGACGATAACAGTTTTTCCAAAACCTGGACGATACTTCGAAACTGCCTGTTACGAGCTAATATTTGCAGAGGAGTCCGGACCGACTCAAGGGTAATCCGCTCGGCGGACATGATTTTTTTCAGCAGAGAATCGACCGTTGTTAGCACAGCAACTCCCGCAGGTCCGACAATGACCGTTCGTTCTCCGATCGAAACCAATCGATGGGGCGGAGCCGTCGAACCTCCGGGCCATTTCTGAACATAATGAAGCATCAAATTGGATCGGTTGATCGATTTGATCTTTTTATCGCCCCCGAAAAGAAGTTTTTGCTTACCTGGAGAATGTGAAGGAACATAGGATCCCATTTCCGTAAACGACGTAAATCGTCGCCGTCGTTGCCGTTTTTTGCTGGGAAGATGAAGGGGAAGAGCCACCAGTCCCCTGCTTGGACCAAATTTCTGGTTGTTCTCGGGATTTTGACCGAAATAAAAAGCAAACGGTTTGGGTTCTCCATCGATCTTCGCCTTACCAATTTCGTAAAATCGTTCAGCCTTCGGTGCACGCTGGGAAAACACTTTTTGTCCTGTCTTCAAATCAAAACCAAGGAGCATCGGAGAATCCCAGGGCATCACGTAAACGATCCCATTGTCAATAACAGGCGTTTCCATTCCCCTTGTGGAGGAGGAATCAGGTGTCCAGTCTGAGTTGGGCTCCTGTTTGTTCTGGAGGTTTCTGATACCGTATTCCGAATAGTCGTGCACCCATTTCACATTTCCGGAGACCTCGTGAACCGAGGCGAAAAGCCCCATATTTGAGGAAAGGTAGATCTGGTTATCCTCACTTAGAAGCTGGGAATACCTGCGTAAAGTTTGTTGGTTCCGATTTCGTTGATTTGAGGGAAGATCAAAGGCTCCCCCGAGTAACCTATTCCACTTCAGATCGCCTGTCGCCCGGGAAAAACAGCCAAGATAAATTTCAATTTCCTGTTCACGGTACGAGCGGACCATCGGTACAAAGATTCCGTTCTCCGTCACAAGCGGCGTACCGTTAAACTTGAGCTGTTCCCCCCGGACCTTGGGCGGGGAGATAGCATCCTTCTTCTTGAATAACGTTTGTTCCAGCGTTTCACTACGTTTATATAGTTTATTATCGACCGTGTAGTAAATCGCTCCTTCTTTCGCGGCGAGGGATTTTAAACCAAGTTTCTTTTCGTACAGGTTCTTCACACGCTGTGTATCGAACCGATCATGTCGATCTTCATCCGGATACCGATAGAGAAGGCGGTTGTCAGCATCGGTGACCAGATCCGTTTTCCCTCCGATCTCAAACACGAAAACACCGCTTCCGTCATTAATGTACAGTTTATCCCGGTACACAATGGGTTGTAATGGACAATATCCTTCGCCGGGCAAAACGTCCTGATCCATCTTGAGCCTGGACCCGGTATCACCTGTCCTGATGAGTTGCTCAAGGTTCTTGGAAGAACGTGAATCTGATTCCAGCCGGGATGGAAACTGCCAGAGAAGAACAAGGTTTCCCAGATGTGATGTCTTCGATTCGCCTTGTTTATACCGTTCAAGCTCGGACGTAACCCGACCCTGCCCGCGAGAATTCCCGCCAGGGCGTGGCCAATCTGTCAGCACATCGTCCCCGGAATCACCAGTCGTCTCAGGGCTTGAAAGAAACCTCTCAATCCGCTCACGTTTGGATTCTGTTAGACCATTGAGTTTCTTTTTGAACTCTTTCTTTAGTTTCTGAAACGAACGGACCTCCCCACTCGAACGGTACGCCATAAGAAGACGAAACTTCAGATCAAATTCTGAAACACCGGGGTCCGGATGATATTTTAACAATTGTTTCCACCAGTAAATTGCTCCACCAAAATTTCCTTCTTTAAAATTCCGGCGTGCAATCTCACGTGCAGCTTTGCGACCCGCTTCCGTAAAAAAATACAGCTCCGCGGCCCGAAGCAAAAACTGGTGCTCATTTGTTTTTCGAGCTCGACTGATCAGAGATTGAGCATCTCCCTGAGTATACTCCCGAAACCAGTTTAATCGCTCCTCCGACCAGCCGGACATTTTCTGGCGGACGAACTCTCGGACATCAACGTACAGGTTCTTTGATTTTTTGATCGTCGCATCATCAAACTCCTTCATGAGTTTGAGATACAACTTCGTCGCCTCATTCGGATACCCTTTCCGTTCACGACGGGCTGCTTTCTGCAATAGTTCCTTCGCATCCTCACTCTGGATAGACACTCGACTCATCATCTCCCGGTCGTCCGACTGGGCGTGCACCGGCAGATTAGAATATAATGTAAGAAGGGTTATAAAAAAGCAGAAACTGATCAAAAAGATCTTCGATCGGAAGGACGTGAACATTTGTGGGTAGCTGCTAAATCAAATCTCTCTCTCGTTTCAAAAAAACCGTAACTCGCCGAAATGAAGACTCCAACTTCTTTCGACCGACAACTGAAGTTGATGTTCGTCTACAATATTTTCAAAAAAAACTTCCACGTGTAACGAATCACCGACAAGAAAACCATCATGGTCTGGTTTCTGAATCACGTGACAAGGATCAGGATGAACTATCCATATGTTAGCAAATGCCCATGACAAAACCAAAGCCCTTATAACGATAGATTAGCTGACTAACATGACAACGTCGGTAAATACGGATTGATGATCAGTTTACTTCATGTTAAGATTTGTTGGACCGAGAAGATGTTTTACTGCAAATCGTAAACTCTTCTTTCCCCTCAGTCATCGCTTAATTCATGACTGTATTGGGCCCGTAGCTCAGCCGGGAGAGCGCCTGGATCGCACCCAGGAGGTCGAGGGTTCGAATCCCTTCGGGTCCATCTTTCTGAACTTCATAGCACGTATCAATTCCTCTTTGAACGTCCGGTACTCAGTCATACCGTCCCTTCCTGAGAACCGTTTCTAATATTTCGTCCTGGGCTTGATACCAATCTGCCCGGGCTTCTTCATTTCTGTCCTGCTGATAAAGCTCGTAAGCACGTTTCTCAATTTCTTGGCGGTGCTGCTCGGTCAGGTCATACACACATCCTTCAAACGCCTCCCAGGAGGGAACCACTTCCGGACGGGCCTGGAGAAGTGTCTGAATAGCGTCTTCTCGATCGTATCCCTCAATAAGCACAAGGTACGCAAGTGTGGTTAACGGGGCGCGACCTCGACCGGCCGTACAGTGAACGTACGTTCGATTCTTGTTCTCCTGTAACTCAGTCAAACGAGATACCGCTTCCGGAAGCTGCGTCCGCATGTGTTCAATATCGAAGTCGCGAATGGGGCAACGCTGATATGCCAGATCAAGCTGATCTGCGGCCGTACGTATTTCATCGATGTCAATGTCCCAGTACGTGAGATCATCCGGGTGTTGCAGTGAAAGTACGGCAGATATGTTTTCGCTTCGGGTGACCGCTTCAAGATCCTCTCCATCCATCGGACACGTACCAATAACGATCGTGTCGGTAATTTCATCCCAGTCCAAGGACCAGTTCCACATGACTTGACCGAAAATTACCTCAATTGTGTGGATTCAATTTTCTGAACCAGTTCCCGGTTTCCAACAAAAAGTGGAACCCGGTGGTG